>NZ_VKLR01000019.1:0-57049 GCF_007280595.1 Psychrobacter sp. YGAH215
ATTACCGCGGCTGCTGGCACAGAGTTAGCCGGTGCTTATTCTGCAGCTAATGTCATCGTCCATGGGTATTAACCATGGAGTCTTCTTCACTGCTTAAAGTGCTTTACAACCAAAAGGCCTTCTTCACACACGCGGCATGGCTGGATCAGGGTTGCCCCCATTGTCCAATATTCCCCACTGCTGCCTCCCGTAGGAGTCCGGGCCGTGTCTCAGTCCCGGTGTGGCTGATCATCCTCTCAGACCAGCTACAGATCGTCGCCATGGTAGGCCTTTACCCCACCATCTAGCTAATCCGACTTAGGCTCATCTAATAGCGAGAGCAACAAGTTGCCCCCTTTCTCCCGTAGGTCGTATGCGGTATTAATTCGAGTTTCCCCGAGCTATCCCCCACTACTAGGTAGATTCCTAAGTATTACTCACCCGTCCGCCGCTCGTCAGCGAGAAGCAAGCTTCTCCTGTTACCGCTCGACTTGCATGTGTTAAGCCTGCCGCCAGCGTTCAATCTGAGCCATGATCAAACTCTTCAGTTTAATCTTGCTTGAAGTCCTTTAAAGAGACTCCGAAACTTGGCTCATTTAATCTGGCAATTACGCTCTCGTATGTTTCATATAATGAATTAACTTTGAGTTTTCTTGCTGTCTTAAATGATAATTTTTATAGTTAGAATGACTCCCGAAAAGAGAGTAAAACCAACTTTATTTTTTAGCATTCTGAATCAGCAAAAATCCACACAAGTTGTTCTTTAGTTATGCTTTTAAATAGTGTCAAGCTACTGTCGTCCAGTAGTTGATTATATAGGGTATTTCTCTTTGCTAGTCAGTCTAAGTTAAGAACTTATCCTATCTAGCGAGCCGACTATCATATCATGATGATTTGGTTTGTCAAGCTTTTTTATAATTTGTTTCAATAAGTTAGCCAGGTTTGTTATATGTAATTTACATATAAGTCGTTCTGGTTCTCCCTAATGAGGTGCGTATTATAGACGCTTATTTTAATTAGTCAAGAAGTTATTTTATTTAGTTTGAAATTTTTATCAGTCTACGTAAAAGTATTTTGATGTGTTCTTTCTCGCTAATGGGTGTTTATTCAGTGCTAAAGCACTTTGTAAACGCTCTTCCCTTTCGACTGGGTGGCATTATACGCGCTTTTAGTAGGGGGTCAAGGGGGTTTATCCGCTATTTTAGCGATTATCTGACCTTGCCATTAATACTGTTTATTTATCAGTTAGTTAGGGTTAAAAATAATTTCACCTTCATTATAGACTACCTTTTTTGCTTAAAATTGCTTACCTCTCCTATATAACGGCTATCTAATAATTATCTTCTATATAGGATATGACACTTCTATAGTTTACCTATCTTTTTAAAGAAATCCTTATAAGCAGCGACTTTTTTATCTAACGCTAAAGGGTAGGCGCGTGAGGTTGAAGGCAACCTATATAAGGTAAGACTATTTACATTGGATTTTTTATTATTATCATTTTGCCATTCATAAGGGTAATTCATGCTTTGGTTGGTCTTAGGGTATTTTGATTTGGCAGGTGGCTCAGCTAATAAATTGAGTAGCACTTCAGTGGCTTTGCCGCCCGTGGTAAATAAGGTTTCAACCTTTGGTACTTGTGGCAAGATAATATCTAAATCAACGGGGGTGACAACGGTGAGGTTTTTATCAGAAGCATTACCAGTCTCGCGGATAGCTTGAGTGACGGTAGGACAAGAGGCAATGCCGCGCTCGAACATAAAGGCACGAATACGCTCAGGGTCAAAACGCTTTTCATCGCCTACTCTGAAATAATCAACGTCATCAAAAAAAACACTGCCATAGATACGCCACATATCATTATAAAAGTTCGGGTAGTGAAAGCGCATTGCCCATTTATCAGCAGTCGGTGGAAAAGTACCCATCATCATCACGGTAGCATTCGGCGGTAACACTGGACCGAACGGATGGGTTTCTACTTCTGCGGCGCGAGTGTCGAACAATAACGAGTTGGTAGCCAATTTATCAGTATTATCATGGGTATGGGATGGTTGTGTAGTCATAAGATTCTTCATCAGAAAAGCGGTTTTTTTGTTATCATAGCAAGCCTGAACACTACTTCATTTGTTAGGGCGTTATTATAGTCGAACATAGTTTGCTTAAATAAAACTAACCTTGTTATAAATGCCTTTGGCTTACTTTTTTATTAAAGCATTAAGCTTACTATTGATGGGCTAGGTATAGGGTTGAAGTGCAGTAAGTGTTTGTATCTTTATTACTAATAGCAACCGCAGTAACTGCGCAAGCATCAGCGAAAAATCAAGAGAGACCTTATGAATGACTTAAAAATCACCGTTATTGATCACCCGCTAGTCCGTCATAAACTCAGCCTTATGCGTGAAAAAGACTGTAGTACCTATAAATTTCGTACATTAACCAAAGAACTTGCACGCTTGATGGCGTATGAAGCGAGCCGCGATTTTGAAATTGAAACCTTCCCAATGCAGGGCTGGTGTGGCGAAATTACAGGTGAGCAAATTTCGGGCAAAACTGTGACTATCGTTCCTATTTTGCGGGCTGGTATCGGTATGCTCGACGGCGTGCTCGATTTAATCCCAACGGCGAAAATCTCTGTCGTCGGTTTACAGCGTGACGAAGAAACCTTGCAGCCTGTGCCATTTTTTGAAAAATTTGTCAGCCATATGGACAAACGCCCAGCCCTTATCATTGACCCCATGTTAGCGACTGGCGGCTCAATGGTTGCAACCATCGAGATGCTCAAGAAAAATGGCTGTACCAATATCAAGGCATTGGTCTTGGTTGCCGCGCCTGAAGGCGTGCGTTTGGTGAATGAAGCCCATCCTGATGTGACCATTTATACTGCCGCACTCGATAGCCATTTAGACGAGCATGGCTATATCATTCCCGGTCTTGGCGATGCCGGCGATAAAATCTTTGGTAAGCAGTTATTTAACAAGTAAGACAACGCCTTTAAACCAAAACAAGCTATCGTCATAAAAATTATGAAGCACGCAACATCAATGATAAGGATATAAGATGAACGTATTGATTACAGGGGCAAGCGCCGGTTTCGGTAAAGCATTAGCTGAGCGTTTGGTTGCCAATGGTCACCGCGTGATTGGCTGTGCCAGACGCTTAGACAAATTGAATGCGTTGGCAGATACGTTGGGCGAGGCATTTTTACCTGTGGTCATGGATGTCAGTGACACGGCGTCTATTCCACAAATCATTGCTGACTTGCCGGCTGACTTTAAACAAATCGATGTCTTGGTGAATAACGCTGGACTGGCACTCGGCACCGAGCCTGCGCACAACGCCAGTCTTGATGATTGGATACGTATGATTGATACCAATATTAAAGGTTTGATGGCGCTCACTCATGCTGTCTTGCCAGCCATGGTCGCACGCGATAGCGGTTATATTATTAATGTTGGTTCAATTGCGGGCAGTTGGCCTTATTTTGGTGGTAACGTCTATGGCGCGACCAAAGCTTTTGTCAAACAATTTAGCTTAAATCTGCGCGCTGACTTAATCGGTACGCAAGTACGGGTGACCAATCTTGAACCGGGTAATGTCGCGGGCACCGAATTTTCAAACGTGCGCTATCATGGCGATGACGATAAAGCCGCTCAAGTTTATGATGGCTTTAAAACCATGACCGGTGATGATATTGGCGATATCTTGTTATGGCTGATTGAGTCGCCTGCCCATATTAACGTTAATCGTTTAGAAGTGATGCCGGTTGCGCAAACCTACAACGGTCTAACGATTGCTAAGCAAGATTCATAAACGTTTAAACTACCGTTTGACTTATTAACGTAATTCATAAGACCGAAGCAATATAGACGCCTCTATGTTGCTTCTTTTTTTGGCTATGACATTCTCTTCATTGATCAGGCGCAATTCCTGAAAACCCAAAATCAATACCTCATTACGCGTGCGCTCGCTGGTACGTTTATTGTGACGTATCGGAAATCCTAAAACTTGCTTACCTTTAATTACTATCTGATTGATAATCATGGTCGGATTATTCATAGTAGATTTTGCACTTACCTTTTGAGCATCAATAATCGCGGTGGCAGGATTGAGCGTTGTGATTAACACCTTTGTCTGGCGCACGCTTTTTGCTAAATCTCCTGCAAAAAAGAATACTTGCTCTATTGGTAAATACTGGGCGTGGCGCATAAGCTCGCGGCGAAATAACGCTGGCATATCGGTATTAAAGCTGTCTTCTGTTTGTCGATAAAAGGCCGTAAAATTACGATGTAGATAGCGACCAAAGACGCTGCTATTTATCCAATCTTGATAAACACCATTGGCTAATAATTGCTTTGTAAATGCTTCGGCATCTGGCATATTTTCTGTCATGAGCATCGCTAGCAATAGCGCGCGCGGATTGGTAAATGTTTGCTGCTGCCAGCTTTGTGGATATAAGCTGCTATCAAGCAATGCTAAAGTTAACTTGCTCATACGCTAATATCCTTATTAAACAGTGAAACTATGATTTAGTACATATAGTATCTATTATATACGTTTCCTATTACAGTCATTCGCTATCGAATAGCAGCACAGATTGTGTGCTTGGATTCATTTGATCGCCTTACTCATATAAAAAAAAGCGACCTTAAAAGACGCTTTTTATTTGAGCAATGAGTTTTAAGTATTTTTAAAGCCTTAATCAGCTAAGGCTTTAATCAGCTCAAATCTCGGTATTTCTTTACCATCAACTTCAACGGTTTCTGTAAACATGGTTAATGGTCGAACCCAAACGCCATACTCGCCATATAGACAGCGGTAAACGACTAGCGATTCTTCGGTTTCTGAATGCTGCGCGGTATGCAATACCTGATAAAGATTGCCTTTATAATGGCGGTAGATGCCTTGGGTAACGGTTTGGCTCATAAAATTACTGTCTTATTAAATTTTATTAATTCCGAGGTAATTAAATAAATCTAACCATGTATAACATATTATGCTTTTATATTTACATGTATCAGGTATCTTTATGTCACCTACTAATTCTTTAGATATATCTTTGTTAAACCCTTGCTCACTTGTCAAAACACAAGCATTTTTGCTTATAGCAACAGCTATATTAGATAGGTCATTACTAATCCCATTAACCTTCTTCAAACGCTTTTCTACCTTCATGTTCTGAAAGAATGGTAATTCTTCAATCATTTGATTTTGTAGAGATAAAAGTTGAGTTTGATATGTCGTCTTTCTTATTACTTCGATGCTGAATGATTTGAAAAAATCATCCAAAACTATAGGTGAATACCCATCGAAAAGCGCTACTCGACCGTAAATTTCCTGTCTAATATCTTCAGAAACGACAAATTTAATAAGTCCAGCAGATATCGAGTTTAAAAGCGAATCCCAAATTGTTTTGAATATTTCAATAGGATAATATCGATAGCAAATATCAATAATAGCATTAGTATCTAAACAGACTCTTATCATCAAGAAAACGCCTTATCTTCTAAGTACTTCAAATCCTCAATACGATTAGGAATTCTCAGCAAGTCCATTGCAGAATTAATAGTTAGCTCTTCTTTCCAAATAGCTGAAAATACTTGCTGTAAATAAACTTTACCAAAATGATTATATGTAGTGTGTCTTTTCTTAACCCCAAAACCTCCAGAGCTTTCAACTTGAAGACTTTTTAAGTAGTCTTCGAGCTCTATTTGTTTTACTAAACCTAATTGTTTAAGCTGAATAGCAACAGCTGGTCGACTAGCCTTAGTAACTTTTCGAATTGCTAGTATGTTCTCACTTAGAGATAAGTTCGAAGAGTAATATTTATAGACAATTGAACTAGGGACTAAAACATATCCAGCAACCTCATTACAATAGACCTCTTCAGTATAGTTAGAATATATCAAGTTGCCGTCCAAAGCACTTTGCTTCAAACCTAAATGTACCAGTTCGTGTATTAGAGTAAAAAGTCGACGTGCAGGTGACTGTCCTGTAGTTAAAATCACTATGATAGGTAATTTATCATAGTAAAGAGACATACCCTCTGAGCTTAAAGAAGGATTTGATTTCTCTAAAACAATTACATCATTTTTTTCCACTATAGTACGCCAAGACTTATAATAATCAGAGCCTGACTCTAAAAGACTTTCTTCCTCTAAATTTAAGAAATCTATGATTAATTGTGCATCGTGCTGTGCATTACTTCCTAAGAGATTTAAACCAAAAGTACTTATATTCTCATCTAAAGACTCATAGATACTTAACAGATTATCTCTGTCGATATATGCTTCCTGAGCTACTTTTTGGAATTGATAACTTTGCTCTTCATCTTCTCCTGATATATCTTCATACTTATTTCTAAAATCAATGACTTTAGGTAATTCACGAATAATGACTGAATCAAAAGTTAAATAAGAAACTGGTACTAGAAGTATGTCAGCTAATTTATTGAGCTGCTTAATTGTGAAAACATTATTTTCAACTTTAGCACTTTCAATTTTTTTAGAAGGAATGGATGTTTTTTTGGCAAGCAAATCTACAGATAGCGACATCTGTTGTCGATAATGATTCAATGCTATTGGAGAATGTCTCACTAATTGACGATTTGTCATAACTTCCTAGAATATCCTTTTATAGTTAAACAAGGCTATAATTAATATTATAGCCCTATTTTAAATTAAACTTTATAAAAGAATTGTCTTTAACCTAACCCACCGTCACTTTTGCATACGCCTTTTTACCCGCTTGGATAACGACTGTCTGACCAGACGTTAAACTAAAGCCTGCATCGACGACTTCGCCATCTACTTTTACCGCGCCACGTTTAATCATGTCTTTAGCCGATGAGCTGTTTTTGGCAAGCTCTGCTTGGTTTAGGATTTGCGTGATAAATAATGCGTCCTGCCCTTCTAACTCTAACGTCACTTCTGGTAAATCAACGGGCAATTCGCCATCAGCCAATACGTTACCTGCTGATTTATGCGCATTAGCTGCCGCATCGGCATCATGGAAACGCTCGATTAATTCTTCAGCAAGAATACGTTTGATTTCTTGTGGGTTGCGACCGTTATCCATCTCTGCCATTAACGCCTCAACTTCTTCCATCGGCTTAAAGCTTAAAAATTCAAAGTAGCGACGGATTAAAGTATCTGGCATCGACAGCAGTTTTTGGTACATGGTGCCCGGCGCATCGTAAATACCGACGTAATTGCCGAGTGACTTAGACATTTTATTAACGCCGTCTAGCCCTTCTAAGATTGGCACCGTGATACAAACTTGCGGCTCTTGACCATAACGACCTTGTAAGGTACGTCCCATCAAAATGTTAAAGGTTTGGTCAGTACCGCCCAGCTCGACGTCAGCTTTTAGCGCGATAGAGTCATAGCCTTGCACCAATGGGTATAAAAACTCATGGATAGCAATTGGCGTTTGCGCAGCGTAGCGTTTAGAAAAATCATCACGCTCTAGCATGCGTGAAACGGTCAATTGGCTAGAAAGCTGGATCATATCGCCCGCTGACATGTCTTTAAACCATTCAGAATTAAAGACGATCTTGGTTTTTTCTTTATCCAAGATTTTAAAAACTTGTTCTGCATAAGTCTGTGCGTTGACTTTGATTTGTTCATCGGTCAACGGCGGGCGTGTGCTGTTTTTGCCAGATGGATCACCAATCTTGGCGGTATAATCGCCGATTAGAAAATAAATCTCATGACCCAAATCTTGAAAATGCTTCAGCTTATTAATCAACACGGTATGGCCCAAATGCAGGTCAGGCGCTGTGGGATCAAAGCCTGCCTTGATACGCAGCGGGCGATTCAGTTTTAGCTTTTTAACCAAATCCTCTTCCGATAGGATTTCTTGCGTACCGCGCTGAATCAGGGCAAGTTGTTCTTCTAGGGTGTAAGTTTGGGTGGTCATGATGCTCTCTTTATTGTCTTTATTTAAAGGGTAACGCGTTTGGGCCAATTAGAATTTCGTAGCCCGTAAAAGATGTTAGAATTTGAGAGATATACTAGCGTTTTTTAAGGTAAATTGCCATGACCAACCCTGCATCGATTGCTGATACTAATGATAATACTGATTCAACTATCAATTATGACGATAATTTAAATAACACTTTGGACAAAACTTTAGATGACGATTTAAATTATGCCACCTTGACCGATGCGCTTGAGCAAACGGTGTTTGAAAACTTCGATGATGGCTTATATATTGGCATGATGTCTGGCACCAGCTTAGATGGTATGGATGCGGTGCTTTGTCAATTCGATGGTGAAGAAAACATCCAACAACCGCTGCGATTGTTAGCGTCTATTAGCCAAGATTTTCCGCCACGCCTGCGTGAGGTGTTATTGGCACTTTGTCAGCCAAATGGTGTTCAAGAATTAACGCCAACAATGGGCGAACCAAGCAGCGAGTTAGATTGGTTTGGCTGGGCAAGTAAAGAATACGCTGAATTTGCCAGCGACGTGGTCAATAATTTATTGCAGCAGTCCAATACCGATGTAGAGTCGGTGCTGGCAATTGGCTGTCACGGTCAAACCGTGCGTCATCGTCCACAAATGGGCTTTAGTTTGCAACTGCTCGATGCCAATATCATCGCTGAGCGTACTGGTATTAGCGTGGTAAGTGATTTCCGCCGCCGCGATATGGCCGTTGGTGGTCAAGGCGCGCCTTTAGTACCTGCCTTTCATCAAGCCTTGTTTGCCACGCCTGATAGCACACGGGTGTTATTAAATTTGGGCGGTATTGCCAACATTACCGTTTTGCCAGCCAATGCTAACCTTATTAACGCTAATCCTGCTAATGATGCTCTTGTTAATAATAGTCCAATTATTGGTTATGATACCGGTCCTGCCAATTTATTACTCGATGCGTGGACGGCGTTGCATACGGATAAAGATTATGACGCTGGCGGCGCATGGGCGCAGTCAGGACAAGTCGTTGAGCCGCTACTTAACCAACTGATAGAACATCCATTTTTTGCGCGAACCTATCCGAAAAGCACAGGTCGTGAAGACTTTAACTTAGCATGGCTACAAAGCGAGCTGCAAAAATTTGACCAAGCCTCTGCCCATATTCGCTATTCGTCAGCCGATGTACAGGCAACATTGACCGAGCTGACGGCGATGAGTGCCAGTATGCAAATCAATATGTTTATTAAAGCCAAAGAAAATAGCTCGGTTTATGTCTGCGGTGGCGGTGCCTTAAATGATTACTTGATGACTCGCTTGCAGGCGCATTTACCTCACTGCAAAGTAGAAACTACTGCCAGCTTGGGACTAAACCCCGCTTGGGTCGAAGCCGTCGCCTTTGCATGGTTGGCACGGCAAACCTTAATGGGGGAAACTGGTAACTTACCAGCGGTCACTGGCGCAAGTAAAGGCGTGGTATTGGGTCAAGTTTGTTTTGCTTAATAAGCCTTTAATTGTTTAAATTTTAGTTTACATACGTGCACTAATGTGTTTTATAATGACGGTTAAAATACCTTCTTTTTAGGATCGCACGTACAGGATATATCGCATGAGCCAACATAGCAGTTCACCAAACGCGCAAGCCGCCGACTCTAATGCTGCCCCTATCCAGCAAAACCCGCGCCAAAAGCCGCCCCATTATGAGCGCCCAGACGAGATGCGTGTGGTGGTCACCGGTATGGGTGCGGTGACACCTTTAGGATTAGATGTCGCAAGCTCATGGACGCGTCTACTTAATGGCGAGAGCGGTATCGCGCCCATTACTCATTTTGATGCAACCGACTATCGGGCGCAAATTGCGGGCGTGGTCAAGGATTTTGACGCCAAGCAATATATGAATGCTAAAGACGCGCGCCGCTATGATGAGTTTATACATTATGCCGTTGCAGCTTCGGCTATGGCGTTAAAAGACGCGGGTTTTATCGATGAAGTGAGCGCAGCTGACGCACCTGTACAAGATGTCGAGCAAGAACGCTTTGGCGTGATCTTAGGGTCAGGCATTGGCGGTATCCAAACCATTGAAAACAGCCGTGATACCCTACGTGACAAAGGCGCTATGAAGGTTTCGCCCTTTATCATTCCAGGTTCTATCGTTAATATGGCTGCAGGTTTGGTCGCTATTAAGCACACTTTACAAGGCCCAAACCTTGCGACCTCGACTGCCTGTACCACCGCGACCCACGCTATCGGGCTTGCTGCGCGTTTGATTGCCTATGGCGATGCCGATGTGATGCTGGCAGGTGGTAGTGAAAAAGGCTCGAGCCCGCTTGGAATGTCAGGTTTTGGGGCGATGCACGCCTTATCAACTCGTAATGATGAGCCAACCAAAGCCTCACGTCCGTTTGATAAAGAGCGTGATGGCTTTGTACTCGGTGATGGTGCCGGTGTCATCGTCCTTGAAAGCCTTGCCCACGCCAAAGCGCGCGGCGCAACGATACTTGCTGAGCTGGTTGGCTTTGGCATGAGTGACGATGCTAGCCACATTACCGCGCCACCAGAAGATGGTAGCGGTGCAGCGCGCGCCATGCGCAACGCCCTAAACGATGCCGGTATTGAGCCTGCCGTCGTTGGCTACGTCAATGCCCACGGTACCAGCACCCCTGCGGGTGATGTTGCCGAATCTATCGCTATCGAAACCGTTTTTGCGCCCGTTAAAGACAGCATTTTGGTCAGCTCGACCAAATCGATGACTGGTCATTTATTGGGTGCCGCTGGTGGCATCGAGGCTATCTTTACTGTACTTGCCCTGCAACATCAGCAGGTACCGCCGACCATTAACTTGGATAATGTTGAAGACAACTGCAATCTCGATTACGTCGCCAATCAATCACGTAAAGTTGATAATCTGCAATATGCAGTTTCCAATAGCTTTGGTTTTGGTGGCACCAATGGGTCGCTTATATTTGCCCGTTGGCCGGTGCAACCATCAAGCTAAAACGCCTAAAACAACGTTAAAAATGCTAAATAAATGTTAAATAACTATTATTTTAGCCGTTGTAACCTTGGTGTCAGATTTGCTACGTTTGACCACTTGCAGCCCCTTATCGTACTTGCGTATGATAAGGGGTAATTTTATGCAACATTTATGGAAGATACCATGTCAAGCTACTCATTTTCCCATCAGTTTTATCAGCGCTGGACGTGTGCGCCAGACCCTGTACGCGCCTCTATCATCCAAGAACTTACCGATATCACTACCCTCTTACAACACGACACGCCATTTGAAACCTTTGTTTTTAGCACTCATGACTTAGACGACCATCTTGATACTCTTTATGAAAATCATGAAGCCGAACAAGCGATTGCCAAAGCCATTGCCGAAAAACAAGCAAAAGAGCGCGCCGCTGCCGAAAAAGAGCGTTTGGAAGAAGAACAACGTTTAGAAAAAGAACGTTTAGAAAAAGAAAAACAGACAAAAGCAGCAGTAGACGCTAAGCAGAAAGAAGAAGAAACATTAAGGGCAGCAGAAGCGGCGAAACAAGAGCAACAGCACAATGAGCAGCCAGCTCATAAACAAGCTACCAGTGTTGATGACAATGCTAGTAGTAAAAATATTACTAGTAAAAATGACACTGACGCAGTAGACAAACTGGAAGCTACTAAAACGGATGCTACGAAAATTGCTACTGACACTGATAAAAAATCCATTCAAGAACCTGCTAATATTGCAAATGTGACAAATGGCACAAACGATCATAATATGAAAACCGTTATCGATAAAGCCGTTTCAGACGCCGCTATTCCTTTGTCTTTAAAAGATACTAAGCTTGGCGCGAGTCACCCAGAATTAATTCGCGAGCTTGAGATGCATGTCGATGACTATTTAAGCGAGCAAATGATGCAAATTTCTGAGAATTTAAAATCTTGGTTACGGGCCGAATTGGCACAGCATTTAACCGAACCTGATACCGCCACTACTATTAAAAGTAATGAGAATATCGCTAAGAAAAACATTCATTAGCGATAAAAAACCTGATTTAAATTAAAAAATTCATCTAATAAGTAAATACTAAAAAGCCCCATCGATATTGACGGGGCTTTTTAATATCTTCAATGCAAGAATATAAGCTTTTGCCTTAGATAGCTTTAGTACGCTCAGTTAACCACTCAAGCGCCGCACCTTTAACGCGATCTTTTAGCTCGGCATAGACTTGGCTATGATAATCATTGAGCCAATCAATCTCGACTTGGGTTAATAGTGCAGGCTCAATCAAACGTGTATCGATTGGGCAGTAAGTAATGGTTTCAAAGTTTAGGAATTGGCCAAACTCAGTCTCAGTCGGATTCGCAACCGGCGTATTGACCACCAAGTTTTCGATACGAATACCCCATTTACCCTCGCGGTATAAACCCGGCTCATTACTGGAAATCATGCCTTCTTTCATGGCACGTTCTTTTGGCGTACTGGCACTATAAGCAATGACCTGCGGGCCTTCATGGACGTTTAAGAAATAACCAACGCCATGACCGGTACCATGACCATAGTCCATCTGTGCTTGCCACAAGGGTGCACGGCAAATCGCATCGATGAGCGGTGAAGCAATACCATCAGGGAAATGTGCTTTTGCTAAGGCGATATGGGCTTTTAGCACAGTGGTGAAGTCGCGTTTATGCTCAGAATTTACTTGTCCAATACCGACCACACGAGTGATATCGGTGGTACCGTTTTGATATTGCGCACCTGAGTCAATGAGCAATAAGCCGCCCTCGCCCTCAGCGACATCAAGGTAGCTGAATTTTTCTGGCGTCGCACGGTAATGCGGCAAGGCGCCGTTTTCGTTAAAGCCTGCGATGGTTGGAAAGCTTGGCGACACATAATGCGGCTGCTGACTACGAACTTCGATGAGCATACTATCGACATCTAACTCACTCAAACGCTCACCATCTGCTAGGCGTTTTTCAAATGTCGCAAAAAACTCACTTAACGCTGCGCCATCTTGACGCATCGCTTCGCGCACATGCTCGATATCCGCCGCAGACTTCACTGATTTGAGTAACGTACTTGGCGCCATTTGCTCGATAAAGCCCACATCGTCGGCCATTTTTGATAACGTACCGACCGCCACTTTGCTTGGGTCTAACAATAATAAATCCTCTGACGTTAAGGTAGCTAATGCCTCTTGTACCGCATCATAATCCGCAAGCGCGATACCGCTGTCTTTTAGCGCTTTTTCAATCTCGCTACTGACTTTATTATTATCAACAAACAAGGTCGCTTTATCTTCGCTAATGAGCATATGCGCTAAAAATACCGGATTATAATCGACGTCTGCACCGCGTAAGTTGGTCAACCAAGCGATATCATCTAAGCTTGATAGCAAGTGATGGCTTGCGCCTGCCTTCGCCATACCTGCGCGCACGGCAGCAAGTTTTGAGCTGGCGGGCTGATCGATAAATTGCGCATCGTGTTGATATAATTGTGCTGATGGCAATGCTGGACGCTCGCTCCATATGTCAGTCAACACATCGCGCTCAGTAATTAAAGTAATATCTTTGGCATCAAACGCATCAAGCAATCTGTCTTGCTCAGCGATAGACAATACATTGCCATCAACCGCCACGCTATCGCCTTCGGCTAAGTTTTGCGCTAGCCAATCGACATGATTTGGCTGACCAGGAGCCAGTTTTTCCAGAGTAATACCCGTGCCTTCTAACTGATGCGCGGCGTGTACCCAGTAGCGGCTGTCCGTCCATAGGCCAGCAAAGTCAGCGGTAACGACCAGCGTACCAACCGAACCTGTAAAGCCTGATAACCATAGACGCGCTTGCCAATATTCTGGCAAGTACTCAGACAAATGCGGATCTGCTGACGGTACGATAATCGCCGTTAAATCTTGTGCCGCTAGCGTTTGGCGTAGACTATCAATACGCTCGTGGATATGTTGTTTATTCATGAAAGGTGTCCTTATTGCTTTTAAAAATGAGAGTTAAAAAAACGCTTGTGAGGCGACTATGAGTAGCCGTCTTATTGAGGCAAATAAATTCATCAGTATTACGTGAAGCCTTTATTTGCCTATAAAGGGTTTACTATTTTTAGAATGATAGTTATATAAATGAGTAAGAGTGTTTAGGCGTTTAGCCGAGCTATTATTAATTTCAGCTTAGTAATAGTATTTTAATAATAGTATTAAAGCAGCGCATCTCTAGATGTTTGGGCAGACAGCAGGCTTTCAACGGCGACAGAGAAATAACTCACTGATTGAAACAAT
Source organism: Psychrobacter sp. YGAH215 (assembly GCF_007280595.1). Classification (NCBI taxonomy): domain Bacteria; kingdom Pseudomonadati; phylum Pseudomonadota; class Gammaproteobacteria; order Moraxellales; family Moraxellaceae; genus Psychrobacter; species Psychrobacter sp. YGAH215. The sequence goes on from NZ_VKLR01000019.1 coordinate 14,162, forward strand.
AAAACGTGCTACCGATTATGGTAACACGTCTTATCTTTGGGCGTTTATAGGGACGATTGCTACTATAAATAAGCTAAATAGGCTTAATTAATCTTCACCATCCACTTAACGCTTTATTTACTGAGCCGCTTTATCGGCTTGCTCACTTTTTACCAGCATGTTATTGATAGGTTTTGCCAGTACCAATAACACCACTGCGGTCACTACCAAAAAGACGGTCATGGTGGTAAATAATGTCGGTAAGCCTTCAATTTTGTCCGCAGAAACATGACCACCAAAGAACGCAGCGACCAAGTTGCCCATGGCGACAGAAGCAAAGAAAAGTCCCATCATTTGCCCCTGCATACCTTTTGGCGCAAGCTTTGTCATCGCAGACAACCCGACAGGGCTGAGCGCCAATTCCCCAAGTGTTAGCAGTAATAAGCTGCCCACTAACCATAAAGGTGAGGCCAGTGCACCATCACTGGTCAAAATACTTTTTGAGGCAAATATCATCAACGAAAAGCCTGCCGCGGTCAGTAACATACCCAGTGCAAACTTAACCATACTATTTGGCTCAAGGCCACGATTGGCAAGCTTGATCCAAACAATACTAACAATGGGCGCCAGCAATAAAATAAACAACGGGTTTAATGATTGGAACCAAATACTCGGTATCTCAAATCCTAAGACGTTCAAGTCAGTATAGCGATCGGCAAATAGGTTAAACGAGGTTGGTTGCTGCTCAAAGCTTGACCAGAATAGTGTCGAACCGATGATTAAAATAAAGCAAGTCAGTAGGCGCAGCTTATCGGTTTTATCAAGACGAGGTGAGACAAACATAATCGCAAAATAGCCTATCACCACTGCTGCGATGATATAAGTCATATATTCGGCGACCATTTCAGGATTAAACGGTAACATGCCACTTGCTACCAAAACCACAGCCGTTGCCAATAACACCAAGAAACCGATTACCCAGCGACCGATATTTTTATAACGGTCATTGGCGTATTCCCACTCAGGTTTTATATTTTTGGCTTGGGCATAGTGGGTCAAGGTTTTTTTGCGCAGAAAAGCGGTAAATCAGAAGTGATACCAGCATTCCAAGTCCGCCGACACCAAAGCCTGCGTGCCACATGCCTTTTTCTTTAAACACCCCAACGATGAGCGCTGCTAAAAGGGCGCCAATATTAATGCCCATATAAAACAAGGTAAAACCACCATCACGGCGCACATCGCCTTTTTTATACAAAGCGCCTACCATGACGGAAATACAGGTTTTAAATAACCCTGACCCTAATACAATACATATCAAACCAACAAAAAACAGCGTCATGCCAAATATGGCGGAGAGCGCAATACATAAATGACCGAGGGCGATAATCACGCTGCCCCACCATAATGCCCGCTCTTGACCAAGCCAGTTATCAGCGAGCCAACCCCCCGGTACCGCCGCCAGATATAATGAACCGGCGAAAATGCCATAAATAGCAGAGGCAGTAACTTCATCGAAGCCAAAACCGCCGCTGCCAACGGTCGCTACCATAAACAGTACTAATAACGGACGAATACTATAATAAGAGAAGCGTTCCCACATTTCGGTAAAAAACAGCGGGCGTAGTGGCTTTGGGTGCCCCATAAACCCATTATCCAATGCTGACAATTCAGCTTCACTAACATTTACTTTTGAGTCTCTGCTCATAACTTTATTCCTTTAAAGACCACTGTAATGACGACCAAACTCCTGTTTATTTTGCTAAGCGGTCACATAGGCGCATTATTGTTTTACTTGGTTATGGTCAAGTAAAGAAAAAGTTATTCAATAATTACACAAATACCTACAAAAAAACCTGTGCTCAGTTAACCAAGCACAGGTCTTTAATGTTAGCTTCTAGAGTATTTTCACTCTTAGAATAAAGTATCGTCACAACAGTTGTATTTAATTACGGGTATCTGACTATATTTATACAAGTATTTGTTTTTATAACAAATACTTAGGTCACAAGCTTACTCTTCAGTTTTCCAAGTATGCGTTAACTCTGCACCCTCACCACCATCCAAATCCGCATCGGCTTCTTCTGCTGTCAAGTTAGCATCATCAGGTACTGCCGCTTGATTGACAGTACCCTCAGCAGTTGCGGTGCCAGATTCAGCAGCAACAACCGTACCATCAGTATCAGCAGCTGGGGTTACGGTAGCATCTGCTGGATTTTCAGTAGGTGCGGTTGCAGGCGTACCAGTTGTTGCTGGCTCGGCAGCGGTTGCAGCGGGCGCAGTTTCTTCTGCCGCAGTTGCCTCTGTTTCAGCAGCCGCTTCGGTGCTCTCAGCAGTGATATGCTCGCCTGCTGGACGCAAATAGCCAGAAATGCCGATTAATAAGACGATACCTAAAAATAAGGCAACACCGCCTAAGGCAAATAGGAACTCTTTCTTGGGATTGTTTTCGACAATATGTTCTGACATACCTTATCCACCTTGCACAAAATATTTAAAATATTGGCCTATTATATCGCAATTTATATCGATTTGTGAAAACCCTTAACGATTTAAAGGGTTTATTAGCGAAAAAACTTACAACCAAAGCCTATGGGTATTTTTTATTTGACCAAACGTCTCTGCGGGGTCGCACGCTTGCCAAGATAGCTTAATAATAGCAGAAGCGCAATAATGATTAAAATAGGATAATTACCCGCGCGCATATAAGGCGTATTACCAACGCGTGCCTGCACATTTCCGCGTAAGACGGTGCGCTCAAACTGCGGTGCGCGCTTTACGATATGACCTTTATGGTCAATGATAGCCGTAACGCCAGTATTGGTGGCGCGCATAAACCAGCGGCCGTTTTCAAGCGCGCGCATTTGGACCATTTGCAAATGCTGGAGCGGACCTGCCGAGCTACCAAACCACGCATCGTTAGAGATGGTCAATAAAAAGTCAGTATTGATGGCGTTTTTGCGCGTGGTGTCAGGATAGGCAACTTCATAGCAAACCGCAGCGCCCAAGTTATGACCACGCACGCGCAGCGGTGATTGATTATCACTACCGCGGCTATAGCTCATGATATCTTGGCTACCAGCAAGGTTTGGCAAGATATCTAGCATACCCTCAAAAGGAATATATTCGCCAAAAGGTACCAAACGCTGTTTTTTATATAGCCCTTCAGCGTCCGCACCTAAAGCAATGACACTATTATAAAACGGCGGGTATTTATCGGTCTTGGCATCAAAAGCCGCGGTATCCTTATAAGGGATACCAGTGACCCACGTGGTATCGGTTTCTTTGGCCACTTTGACCACTTCACTGATAAAACCTAGCGCTTCATCTTGAAACATGGGAATGGAAGACTCTGGCCACAAGATCATGTCGCTGCCCCATTCGGTACTGGACAGGGTGGCATAAATTTTTAGCGTTTCTACCTGATATTCAGTCAGCCATTTTAAATCTTGTGGAATATTACCTTGAATTAATGATACCGATAAGTCAGGCGTGCCCTTTGGTTTTGTCCATTGCGGATTTAGCAACCATAACGCGCAGCTGACAATAAGTAGTGCGGCAGTAGGAATCATATAACCGCCGCGGCGACGCAATAGCTCAACCAAACTTGCCGCCAATAATACTGCCACAAAAGACACCGCAAACACACCAGCAATGGGCGCTAATGACGATAGCCAATACTGCTCGGTAAAGGCATAACCGACAAATAACCACGGAAAACCGGTAAATAGCCAAGTTTTCATCCACTCTTGCAATACCCAAAGCGCGGCAAAGGATAACGGCTGCTTACCGACGACACGATTAAAAATCAGCGCCAAAAAGCCATGAAACAAGCCCATCCCAAGGCCCATCAGCGCAATCATAATTAGCGCGAGCCACACTGGCGTATCGCCATAGACATGGATTGAGGTATACAGCCAAAACGCCCCGACGCACCAAAGCCCGGTGCCATAAGCTTGACCGATAACAAAAGCACGCTTGCCTGTCATATCAGGCATCAGTAAGGCATACAAAATAGCGGGCGACACCAACGCCACCGGCCAAAAACCATACGGCGCGAGGGCAAAGATAAACACTGCGCCTGCCAGCCACGCAATCAATATGGTCAACACCAGCGGCAAGCCCTTGGGCTTATCGGGGTTTAGACGTTTTTGCAAATCCACAGTAGACAGACGCATAGCAGTTATCCAAAACCTTATTTTTCAGTCGTTTAAAGCTTAAATATTAAACTTTGATTTATTCGGTGAGCGCTGGATTGATAGCCAATCGTTAGCTGCTCAATACAGCGCTCAAAAATTAAACCTGCCCATGATACCAGTCTAAATCAATCAATAGGTAACATTGCGTTGCAAAATACCGATTTTAAAAGCAAAAAAAAACACGACCGCAATCGTGTTTTTTTATATTTAAATGCCGAGCTGATCTTTAAGTGCCAAGATTAAGTGATAAACATCAATAAATTAATGGCTACCTATTAATATTTGCTGGTCAGCATTGATTTTAGACAGCTCAAGATTCTGAATAAAGCGCCCTTCAACATCGGTAATGGTAATTTGCCAATCGTCTATCACCACACTCTCCCCTTCCAAATCACCAACATGACCGAGCGCTTGCATGACCAAACCGCCCATAGTATCAACATCGGTATCATCAAAGTGGGCGCCAAGCTCATCGTTACAGTCTTCAATCACTGTCGATGCTTGCACGCGCCACGTATTTGGTCTTTCAGGATCGGCGACGATATTATTGATATCACTGTCTTCATCGAAGTCATCATGCTCATCGACGATATCGCCGACGATTTCTTCGAGCAAATCTTCCATCGTTACCACACCAGCAAAATTCCCAAACTCATCGACGACAATCGCCATATGCACTTGGGTGCGCTGTAATGAGCGTAGCAAAGTATCAGAGCGCGCTGTTTCGCTAATATAAAGCGGCTGACGCACCAAGTCTCGTAAACGTTGACTGCCAATTTTATCTTCTTGATCGCGCACCATGTGTACGAGGATAGGAATCAAATCTTTTGCCAATAGAATACCGATAACGGCATCATCGTCTTGGCTATCAAAGACCGGATAGCGCGAGTGTGTGGTCTCAAGAATGATATCCATCACTTCAGCTAAGCTAGCGCTTTCGTGCAGCCCAATCACTTGCGGGCGCGGGGTCATAATTTCGCGAACTTGGGTGGCAGGCAAATCAAGGACGCCTTCCAACATGTCCACGGTATCGGGTTCTAAGAACTGGCGCGAGTCTTGCACCAAACGTATCAGTTCATCACGGGTTTCGGGGGCGGTCGATAGCCAGCGTTTTAAGCCGCGCATCGACCAACTACTCGGGCTTGGAGCGTCTTCGGACATGATGATGTGATTTAACCTCTTTAGTTAATAGCAGTAATCAAAGAAAATAGTGAATAGCAATTAAAATCTTAAACCTAAATGGGGATTAAAATAGCAAATAAAACAGCGACTTTATATTTAGGCAGTAGTCAAAATATTTAAATAAAGATCAAATTATCCATACAAATCCTATCATAGCGATAAATGACAACTATATAAGTATAGATAAAAATAGACTAGCCTAATAGGTTTCACTTTATCGCAAGGCTTACGGACATTCAACGACAAATTCACTCAAATTGTATTGTCAGTGTGTTGCAAACTTTGCTATGGTCAAAGCCTTCATTCCTCAAAGTCAAACCTATGTCGCTATGTGCCTTTTTTTCTCGCCTGCTCTCGCCGCTTTCAAACAGCAATCGCTTAGAGCATGGGGCAGCTCATGATCGCCAGCAAAAGCGAACTTGGCGCTATTACCTCGCGCAGGTTTTAATCGTTACTACGTTGCTCCTATCTGCTGTTTGGCTGTTAATGGCAATTTGGTATCAGTTTGGCATACGCTCACCGATTACTTGGCTTACGACCCTTGTTATAATCGGCATTTTAGCGGCGCTGGCTAATGCCGCTTATGCAACAAAAAGGCATTGGTCAAAAACTCCAAAAAATCGAGGTAATCAGCCATCAAATAATTCAGCAGCGCCAGATAAAAAAGTAACCGTTAAATGGCTCATTGGTTTATATGGCGCAGTTTGGTTTATCGGTTTGGGCTGGTTTTTTTCTATTGAGCCCAAACAAGACCGCGACTGGATGGCGGAAGTCAGCGAAAGAGTTACTTATAGCCGCGATGCCAACAGCCCTGACTTAGTCACGCTCACCAATGTTCGTAATTTTGATTGGCGTACTGATAAAGAAGCGGCTGAACACTGGGGCACGCGCACGATAGATATGTCAAAACTCTCTGGCGTCGATGTGACCAACTCCTATTGGATGGGGCCGCTGATTGCGCATACTTTGGTCAGTTTCCGCTTTGAAGATGATAGGCCGCTCGCCTTCTCGTTCGAGATTCGTAAGGAAGAAGGCGAGTCGTTTTCGGCATTGGCAGGGTTTTTTAGGCGTTTTGAGCTGAGCCTGATTGCTGCCGAAGAGCGCGATATTATTTATACCCGTAGTAATGCTCGCGGCGAGCAAGTTTATCTGTTTCCGGTCAGCAATTTACAACAGCACGAGGTCAAGTCGTTATTTGAGTCTTACTTAACTGCCGCCGATGAATTGAACGCCAAACCAACTTGGTACAATACGTTGATGAGCAACTGTACCAATATTATCTTTTATATGGCACGTATTGTCAGTGGCGACCGTCTGCCATGGGATTACCGAATTTGGGTATCGGGCTGGCTACCAAACTACTTATACGACGTTGGCATGCTCGACGCCAACCCTGAAAAGGACGGTCAGCCTTGGTCAATGGATACATGGTACGAGCGCACCCATATCAATCCAAAGGTTCGCGGTTTTGATAATCTGGCAGGAACTAGCGCTATCAATAGTCGCGAGTTCTCCAAGCAAATTCGGCAGGATATTCCTATCCCGCCACTAGCAGATTCACAAGCCGATGCGGAAGCAAGTGCCAAATCCGCCGCGCAGGATTCTAAAGAATAGCTGAGGATTTCGAAGAGGTGCAGCTACTCTCCAAAGCGGTATTGCGACGTTAAATCCATTGTTCATTAAGCATAAACATAGATTAAACCCTTTATAAAAAAAGTTAGGTTAAGGCTGGACCCAATTTACCACCCGCTCCTCCATTTCCTCATCTGTCATGCCAATCTCAGAAATACAGCGCCCTGCTACGCCAACATTGGCAGCGCGCATCTGCTGCTGAGTTGCCACCGCATCTCCCGTCAATAACAAATGCCAATTTGGTAAATCTTGTCCTTTATACAAGCGCTTATAAGCACAGTGTGACGGCAGCCACATCATCTGCGGCAAATTCTCCATAGTTAGCTGAATACAGTCCGGCACATGCTCTTGGCGTGTGGCGTAATGCTTGCAGTAACCGGTCGCGCAATCCATCAGCTGGCAGGTGACATCGGTATATTCAACCATTTCTGCTTCATGACTATGGTCATCGCTGACATTGTCATCGTCGATATACTTGATTAGGCAACAGCTACCGCAACCATCGCATAGCGCTTCCCATTCGCTATGGTTTAGCTCTGACAGCGCAAAACGTGACCAAAACTGCGGACGCAATAGATCATTAGCATTGTTTTGGCTGTGAGGAAATAAGCGCACCGCAGATGGCGTCGCTGAATCTGAATCAGTTGTTGTTTTGGAATCTAGAGCGGATGCTAATTGAGATCCAGATTGATTGAACAAATTGAGTGTCATAAAGTCGCCGTAGCATTTTGATAAAGAGCGTTACAGTATTATAGCTGTTTTTGGCGAACTTGGGCGTTAAGGTAGGAGAAGTAAATAAAAGAATGAAGCAAAATACGAACAGTTAATACTTATAAAACAAGCATTTATAAAGTAGTTATTTATAAAACAGCCATTTATAAAACCCCCTTCATAACATAAAAAAAGGACAATAATATGTCAATTAAGACTTTTGAATTGATCAGCACTACCGAAAATAACGTTGAGCTTATCAGCTATGTGGCGCTGCCAGAATCTGCCTCAGAGGACAATCCAGTAGCAGGTATTTTGGTGGCGCCAGAATGGTGGGGCGTGGTCGATCATCCAAAGTCCGTCGTTGAGCGCTTAGCAAAAGCAGGCTATGCAGCGGTGGCGATGGACGTTTATGGTGAAGGCAAGCTGACCAGCGACGCGTCGATGGCCAATATGTGGATGGAGCAAGTACTTGCTGATCAAGACATGCTAATGGCACGTTGCCGCTTAATACTCAATGACTTTGGTGACCAACTGGCGGTTAATCGCGATAACTTAGCGGCGATTGGTTATTGTTTTGGCGGTAAAGTGGTGCTCGATATGGCACGCGAAGGCATGCCATTAAAAGCCGTCGCTACTTTCCACGGTAATCCATCAGCAAAACAGCCTGCCGATAAAAACTTCAAAGCCAAAGTATTGGTCGCTCACGGCCGTGATGATTCGATGGTGTCAATGGAGGCAATCGAAGGTCTAAAATCAGAGCTAGATGCTGCCGATGTTGACTACACGATTGATGTCTATGACGGTGCTAAGCATGGCTTTACCAATCCGCATGCCGATGAACGCGCGGCCAAAAACGATGTTGACCTTGGCTACAACGAAACCGCTGCTAAGCAAAGCTGGGACAACATGCTTGAATTTATGAAAACCAATCTCGGTCAATAATTTTAAAAATATCATCAATCAAGTTGTATAAACGCTCACTATAACGAGTGTTAATACAAAGTATAAGACGAAAAACAGGGGTCACTTTCTCAGAAAGCGACCCCTATTTTTCGTCATTATACACAATAACTACCATGACCAATCTTGTGCTTATGAGCAAATAACGTCATCATCACTCTATTATAAGTGGGATTGAGTAACGAGGATGTTATATCTATTGATAAATCAGCTGGGCTGGCTGGCTTTTATGGCTTTATTGATCGTGGTGTTCATACTATACGCCAGGATAAGCCAACAAATCAGACAGTTGCGTCATGATATGACAGCGCTACAAGCTGAGCTTAAACGGCAAGAAGAGGGCTTGATCACAGCAAAATCTTCTCACGCCGATATAAATAGCGATCAAGAAAGTCAATTTGCATCAGTGCCTGACACCTCTCCAACCTTGCGGTCATCAATGCCGCCACCGATACCGTTAGCAGCAGTAGATTTGGTTACAGCCGCTGACGCTAGTCCCACGCCGATAGAAAATATCGTGTTAACGCAAAAATCGACAAAATCGAAACCCCCTGTTACAACGATAGAGCCAGACGAGCGCTCCTTGCCTATCGTCACCTCCATTATTCACTCTATGCAAAACTGGTTTTTTGGCGGCAACTTAGTAGTGCGCGTTGGGGTATTGGTGTTGCTCGTCGGGGTGGTGTTATTACTGCGCTTATTAAGCGACTATATTGAAATACCCATCGCCTTTAAACTCATTGCCATAGGCGTCCTCGGTTTAGGGTTAGCAGCTTTAGGATTAAAATTAGTAAAAAACCGCTTTGCTTACGGCATCACTTTGCAAGGCGCAGGATTGGCGATTGCTTATCTAACCACCTTTTTTGCCTATAGCGTTTATCAAGTGCTGGCAAGTCTACCAAGCTTTATAGGACTTGGTTTATTATCAGCACTTACCGTCGTTTTAGCCGTCCGTCAAAACGCCTTTCCTTTGGCATTACTGGCATTATCGGGCGGCTTTTTTGCGCCTATATTGACCAGTCAGGATACAGGCAGCTTGACGGTTTTGTTTAGCTATTACTTATTACTAAACGTGACTATTGCAGTAATTGCTCATTATCGTCCGTGGAAAGTGCTCAATATTTTTGGGTCAGGAGTCACGTTTGGGCTGGCTTATTATTGGGGACTGACAGAGAACGTAACGGTAATTATTGATAATCAGCGTTGGTCATTGGTGGTACTGGTTGCCCTACATCTCATTCTGTATTTATTTGTGGTGATTCGCTACGCGCAACAAATCATTGCTTATAACGATGACAATGAAGCGATTATGAACGTGGCTAATGTTGAAGAACGACGTTCTAGCTATGTATTCCCTATCGATATTGGTCTGTTATTCTCCGTGCCGATATTGGCATTTGGCTTATTTTCTGCCTTATTGCAGGATATTCATCATGCGTTGACCATTGTTAGTGCTATTTTAGCGATGATTTATCTGGGTCTTGGTTGGCGCTTTATTAAACGCAGTCAGCGCTATGCTCTGATTACTGAAGGTATGCTGGCGTTAGGGTTTGGCTTTTTAGCATTAGTGATTCCGCTGGCACTTGATGCAGAATGGATTGCCTTTGGCTGGTCGGTACAAGGGCTAGCCTTGGTATGGTTTGGACGGCGCTCACTACGTGCATGGTCAGTATTGTTTGGGTTGTTATTGCAGCTGCTCAGTATCGCGATGCTGATGATAACTGTGGTCTTTACGATCAAAGATTATCCAACGTTGGCGTTGACGATTTCGGCGCTCAGCTATCTAGCTACGATGTTTATCTTACGCGCCAGCAACTCGCCTATTGATGACGCCAACAACCAGCTTAACGCCAATCATACGCTGACTGCCTATACTAAAGCTTTGGGCATTGGTGAACTCGCTACTAAGCAATGGCTTACCAGTATCAATAGCCAAAGTATGGCGTTTAACTTGATGTGGCGCAGTCCAAATTTAGGTCGCTTTTTAACCTTTACTGCAATGGTTTGGCTGCTGTACGTATTGGTGATTGATTTTGACCACTGGCTTGCCAGCCGGCGCTTAGCAACGACGGCGCTGCTAGGATTGGCCACCTTAACCAGCCTAGCTATTTATCAAACAATCAATCACTATCATGCGTGGCGCGAGATTAGGCAGTTTAGCCATGGGTTATTGCTGCTATTTTATGCCGCACTACTGTTTCAACTGCCACAAAAGTATGAATTTGATCATCAATGGACAACCTTTCATTGGCCGATATTTATTGCCTTATTCATAGGTTGGTTAGTCGTTGGGCAACTATGGTTAAAGTCATGGCATAAAGAATTGGAGTTAAAAAGTTTTGATAGCGCGAGCTGGCTTGGTGCTGGCATTATCCTGTTGGCAGAAGCTATGCATTATGGCTTGCCTGATTCAAAAGGCGTCATGACTATTTTAGTTCCGGTTGCCTTTATGCTGGCTGGATTATGGTGGACACAGCGTCATGCTATGGTTCAGTACAATGATAAGCAATCAAAAGCAGCTAATTCAGCGCTTGCGCCTTATTGGTTCGACTGGCATCAGGCATTATTAGATAGCGCCAAACTCTTTGTGCCTATGGCTTTAGGCTGGGCTATTTTTACCAACTTCACTTACGATGGCGTCATTTGGCAGCTACCCTATTTCCCCCTATTTAACTTATATGATGTGACGTTATGGCTGGTGGTTTTTTACAGCTTGGGCGTTTATTTGCTCCGTCAGCCACATGGCATGAAATCGAGAAACCTATTAAGCGCTATTCCTAAAAACGATATGCTATTAATTATCTTAGCGCTGATTGGCCTTTGGATAGGTTCTAGTATGTTGGTTAGAACGCTGCATGCATTTATCGACACGCCGTTATGGACTGGCGGCTCATACGACGTGACAGGGGGCGCTTGGAGCAGCGAGCAGGTACAGACGGGATTGACCATTTTATGGACGCTCATTGCTTTGGTCGCCACTATCATCGCCAGCCGCTATGGACAGCGAACACTATGGTTTATGGGCATTGGACTGCTGGGCGTTGTGGTGCTAAAACTGGTAATCGTCGATTTATCACAAACCGAGGCAATTTGGCGGGTGATTTCCTTCCTTGGTGCGGGTAGCTTAATCTTGGTCATTGGTTATTTAGCGCCATTGCCACCAGCACGTGAGGATTTAACAGACGAGTTTGAATAATAGTCTGCTCTGTGCGTTACGTTAAATGAAATGTTAACGTGGTGACGCTGGTTGTGTAGTAAACTGGACGCCATTAAAGAGTAAGCAAAGAGTGTCTTACTTTTAGCATTTTTTATAAAAGGTTATAAAAGCAGATGGATAAGAGAGCAAGTATTCAGTGGTTCCCTGGGCATATGAACAAGGCCCGTAACGAAATCAAAGAAATCATGCCGCAGATGGACGTCGTCATTGAAGTGATTGACGCGCGTATTCCTTATAGTAGCGAAAACCCAATGGTCGCGGCATTACGTGGCGAAAAACCGGTCATCAAAATTTTAAACAAAGCCGACCTTGCTGATCCTGAATTGACTAAAGCGTGGATGGAATATCTTGAGCAACAAGATGGCGTCAAAGCCATCGCTTGCGACAATAATAAAGCCGATGACGTCAAACGTATTATCGCGATATGCAAATCCCTCGTACCCAATAAAGTCGGCACCGGTCGTCAAATCAAAGCCATGATAATGGGTATTCCAAACGTTGGTAAATCGACCTTGATTAATACCTTAGCTGGACGCGCCGTGGCAAGAACCGGCGACGAGCCTGCCGTCACTAAGTCGCAGCAGCTGATTAAACTTGACGATGACATCATGCTCTATGATACCCCCGGTATGTTATGGCCAAAGGTTGAAAACGAAAATTCTGGCTATCGCTTGGCGGCGACCGGCGGTATTCGTGATACTGCTTTTGACTTCGCCGATGTGGCCAGTTATACCGCTGAGTATCTCATGCAAGCCTATCCTGAACTGCTAAAAACCCGCTATAAGATTGAAGAATTACCCAAGACCGATTGGGAGTTTCTTGAAGTGGCGGGACGTAATCGCGGCTGCGTGCGCGCGGGCAATCAAGTCGATACCTACCGCATGTCTGAGATTTTGATTAACGAGTTACGTAGCGGCAAGCTTGGAAATATTACCCTCGAGACGCCAGAAATGACTGAAGCTGAAGAAATTGTGGTCGCTGAACAACGAGTCGCAGCCGAAGAGAAAAGAATCGCTAAAGAAGAAGAAAAACGTTTGCGTCGTTTAAAAACGCGGAAGAATCGGAAGTAGATCGAACTTAGATAAAGTTGTAGGGTGCGCCTAGCGCACCTGTTATATTCTATTATTTACCTTTAACTTATCTGAAGGTTTACTCAAAATTTACTTGGCAAACAAGACAGTGAATTATAGCTCCATTCCTTGATTTTCATTCCCCGATACTGAAAACCAAGCTCATCTACTATTGTCTTGTATCAATCGTATTACACCCCATAAACACTGTTTGTCCCAAACGTTATATATCCCTGTTCAATTTACAAGGAATACTCTTGCCTACTCAATTTTCTCAGTCATTAACTTCTCTGGATTCATTCGCTCCCCGCCTGCTCGATTGGTTCGCTGAAAACGGTCGCCACGATCTGCCGTGGCAACAGCACCAGACTGACACCCCCAACCCTTATATCGTTTGGCTATCAGAAGTCATGCTCCAGCAAACGCAAGTAATGACAGTGCTGCCCTACTTTGCCCGCTTTATGGCGTCGTTTCCGACGGTGCAAGATTTAGCCGCAGCAGAATGGGATATGGTGGCGGAACACTGGGCAGGACTTGGCTACTATGCGCGCGCGCGTAATCTGCATAAAGGCGCAAAGCAATTGGTTGCAGTAATTGATGAGACGGGCGACTTTCCGCAAACACTAGCAGGTTGGGAAGCGATTTCTGGCGTTGGCCCTTCGACCGCTGGGGCGATTATGGCAATGGGGCTACATCGTTATGGCGTGATCTGTGATGGTAATGTCAAACGCGTTCTCACCCGCTGGGCGGCTATCGATGGTGATATTACCAAGTCTGTTACTACCAAAGAGCTGTGGGCATTGGCGGAGCGTTTAACACCAAGAGAGAACTCAGGATTGTTTGCGCAAGCCATGATGGATATGGGTGCAACCTTATGTACGCGTAGCAAACCTGCTTGTCTATTGTGCCCATTACAAGATGATTGCTTAGCCCATGCGCAGGGTCGCGAAACCGATTATCCAGTCAAGGCCAAAAAACAGCCCAAGCCCAGCAAAGTTAGCAATGCACTATTGATTAAAGATACGGATGGCAAAATACTGTGGCTACAGCGTCCTGATAACGGCATTTGGGGCGGACTATGGAGTTTGCCTTTGCAATTTGTTGAGAAAATTGACGGTAAAGCTACTGCTAAAAATTCGGAAGCCAGCGATGATAAATCATTAAAAGTTACTAGCAATGAAAAAGTCTATGAAAAAGAGTATGAAACAGAATTTACCACCGCTGAGCAAATTATCAATGAATGGTTGGATAAGCATAGTTTAGCAGCCGCGCCCATTAATAAAACCTTGCTTGATGACGCGCCTATCAAACACTCACTAACTCATTTCCATTGGTATTTAACGCCGCAATCACTAACTTTAACGAATGAGCAAACGGCTGATTTGACCAAAGCCTTGCAAGCAGCGGAAATTAATATAAATTGGTCAAATGCTGAAGATGCACAAGCGACACTTGGATTGCCACGAGCGATGATGAAGATTTTGGAAGCATAAGTTAGGGAAACCAAGTAACCTTTATAAAAAAAGCGACTCAAAATATACTCTGAGTCGCTTTTTTCATTTATAACCTACAAAAAACTAAGAAAAAACTTAAGATTTGGGCACCCGCAAACGCATCAGGCCTTCTTGTTGTACCGTTGCGACCAATCGACCATCTTGCCAAAACTGACCGTGATTTAAGCCTTTGGCATTAGAGGTCGTGTCGCTCCACATGTCATATAGCAGCCAATTATTTAAATCAAAATCACGATGAAAATGCATCGAGTGATCAATACTCGCCGCTTGCAAACCACTGGTCATAAAGCTGACCCCATGTGACATCAGCCCCGTACCGACCAAGTAAAAATCAGACGAAAACGCCAATAGTGCTTGCTGAATGGCCACAGGCTGCTTGCCAAGCTCACGGATACGCAGCCAGTTTGCTTGCTTGGGTTTCATCGGTTCTGGATGAATCGGATCACGCGGCTTAATCGGTTTAATCTCGACATGACGATGACGCATAAAACGCGCTTTTAGGGCATCAGGAACCTTTCCAACATACTGCTCTTTTAAATCTTGCTCATCAAGCAAGTCTTCTGGCGGCGGATACACGGGCATATCTTCTTGATATTCCAAGCCCTCTTCCATTGGTGAGAACGAAGCAATCATCGAAAATATCACTTGCTCGACAGGCGCTTTACCGCGCACTTCTTTATACTGAATTGCCGTGACTTCACGTGCTGACAGACTGCGACCATCACGCAGGCGGCGTACTTGGTAAATCACCGGCTGATTGATATCGCCGCCGCGCAAAAAATAACCATGCAGCGAATGACAAGGTTTGTCTTTATCGAGCGTATGCGATGCGGCCATAATTGCTTGCGCCAGCACTTGCCCGCCAAAAATACGACTGCCCACATAATCGTGGCTTTTACCTTCAAAAACATCAGGGCTGACTTCGATAAGCGCGACGGTAGCGAGCAGCTCATCGATCAGTTGCGGATAATCAGACATGACGATAGGTTTCCTTATTTTGATCAATCACGCCAAGCATTGAGATATAAGCGATCAAGGGTCAAGCTTATCAATACGATACGGCTTAAGCCAATGCGGCGTTTTAATTTAAAATAATATGTATAGTAGGTTCATTTTAAAACTGTTATGGCATGACTATTATAGTTTGCACTAAACAGCCAGATAACGCTGACAACGCCAAATAAATAGCCAGTAAAATGATTAGCAATCGCTCATTATAAAGCGAAAAGCCAATCATCTTAGCGAATATTAAAGATTTTGACTAGGCAGTCGCCGCCTTACGAGTCGGTTTAACGCTTTTTTAGTTTAATAATCATGCGCAAGTAATTATCTAAACAAGTAGCTATCTAAACAAGCAGCATCTAAGCTCACAAACATAAATAAAAAACGAGATGATGAAACACCTCGTTTTTTATTTGACTTTATATTATGGCTTTACAGCGACCAGCACGCGGATAGAGTCTGGCACCAGCGATAAATTGCCTAGTGCTTGCTCGCCTTGGGCTTTTAGCTGCTCTAGACGCTCAATCTCTTCTGGGCGGACGTTAGGATTGATGGTTTGCAGATGCTTTAGGCGTTTGATTTCACGTGACCACTGCTGACTAAAGCGCGCGCTTGCTTGTTCACCAATCTCTTCTAGCTGCTGACGGGCAATATCTTCAGCTTCATAATAGCGCTGCTCAATCACATCGCCGCGTACTTTTATCACTTGGCGGGCGCGGTTTTTATCCAAGCGCTCAGTATGCGGCATAATCATATCGCTGCTAATACGGGCTGATAAATCACTGCCCTGCTCACTGATAAAGACACGGATATTTTGTGTGGTTAAAGTCGCAGGTAAATTGAGCAATCTTGGCGCAATCGCTTCGACGCGGAAATTCACTTCTAGCAGCACCATACCTTGCGGGACGGCAGCGCTCTTTAGCATCGCAACGGTGGTATTACCAAAGGTGCTGGTACTTGCCAGCTCATAAATCGCGCGCATCAACGGATGCTCATGGGTGATAAATTCGATATCTTCACGCTGCAGCGCTTGCTTGCGCTCAAAGGTCAGCGTCATACCATCTTCATCACCGAGCGGCAGACCGTCGATATAGTCACTAATCTCAGTGCTATCAATCGGCGCAATCACCCATGAACCATCACGTTGGATATTGTGGTCGATATTGGCGGAAGCAAAGAAGCGCTCGATAAATTGCGGCAATAGATTATGTTTATCAAAATCATGCATGGCATCGGCAATACGCCCAGCAACGCGCGGACGGCATGAGTTGTACTCAAGTAAGCGATCGCGACCAGCTTGTAGCTGTGCTTCGAGTCCCAAGCGCGTTTGCTGTGCTTCTTCGATAATCTCCTGCAAAGTGGTGCGGTTAGCGTCGGTATCCGCGCCTTCAAGCAGCAGTTTCAACTCTTGGATATATTGCTCTTGTACGCTTTGCGCCGTTGGAGAAATCTGATTAAACATATTGAGCGCGTCGTTATACCAGCGGTACAGTCGCTCTTGCGCCGTTCCTCGTACATAAGGAACGTGCAGCATAATTTGCTGTGTCTGCCCGATACGGTCTAGGCGACCGATACGCTGCTCTAACGTATCTGGATTGGCAGGCAGGTCCCACAATATCAGCTGGCTTGCAAACTGGAAGTTGCGACCTTCTGAGCCAATCTCTGAGCAGAGTAATATCTGCGCGCCTTCTAAGTCGGCGAAAAACGCCGCCGCTTGGTCACGCTCAAGTAAGGTCATCTGCTCAGTAAAGATAGCGGTTTTAATACCAGCATGTAGACGCAATACCGCCTCTAAACTTTCAACCGTCGCCCCACTCCGAGCAATCAACAATACTTTTTTATGCTTAAGCTCACCCTTTAAGATATCAATCAACCACGGCACACGTGGGTCATCTTCTAACCAGCTACCGTCAGGTTGGTTTTCTTCGCCCCAAAGCTGCTCGCGCAATTTACCCTTGGTTTGATAGCTATCTACCCATGCTTCAGGTAGCGGCAATGGATATGGCTGGCTGCTACGCCCATAGAAGCCTTTGACGCTTTCACGGGTATTACGGAATAAAATACGTCCCGTGCCATGACGGTCAAGGAGTTCATTGAGCGCATAAGTACGCAGTTTTTCGTCGTCATTAATGTTTGCTAATTCATCGATACTAATAGAAAGCAGATGACTTAACGCCGCTATTTGACCGTCGCTTAACGGTTTATCTTCGATTAAGACACTGGCAACAGCGGCAGTTTCGGCAAAGGCTTCTTGGCTATCGATAAATTCATCAAGGTCATCAAAGCGATCGGGGTCTAATAAACGCAGACGGGCAAAGTGGCTTTGGGCGCCAAGCTGCTCAGGTGTTGCCGTTAATAGCATGACACCCGGTGTCTCTTCGGCAAAGTCAGCAATGAGGTCATATTTATCATTGCCGCCTTGTGCTTCATCCCAATGCAGGTGATGCGCTTCATCGACGACCAATAAATCAAAACCCGCTTCCATCGCTTGATCGTACAAATCTGGATGGTCAAGCAATAAGTCCATGCCGGCAATGATACATTGCTCGGTCGTAAAGACGTTTTGCTCAGGGTCGTGCTCTTTAATCGCAGCGGTACGTACCAAATCAAATAAGGCAAAATTTAGATTAAAGCGGCGGCGTAGCTCAATCATCCACTGATATTGCAAACTGTCTGGTACAAGAATTAGGACGCGCTCAGCTTTGCCAGTCAGTAGCTGCTGATGAATAATCAGACCTGCTTCAATGGTCTTACCCAAGCCAACTTCGTCAGCAAGCAAGACACGCGGGGCGATGCGTTTGCCGACTTCATGGGCAATATACAGCTGATGCTCGATGATATCGACACGTGCGCCCATCAAGCCTTTGAGTGGGTGACCTGCTAGCGCCGATTGCATACGCAAGATATCTTGACGCAGCTCATACCAATCGCCACGTTCAATACGACCAGCAAGCAGACGCTCAAGCGGCTTGGCAAGCGTGATATTGGCCGCCAAACGGGTTTCCATAATGCCTTTTTCATGCTCATCGACACTGTATTTGAGCACGCCCATCACTTCTTCGACCGCGGTTACGGTATAGGTTTTACCGGCTTGGTCAGAAATGCTATCGCCTTCTTTGAACACCACGCGCGATAACGGCGCAGAATTTTTGGCGTAGACGCGGGTCTCTTCACTTTGTGGAAATAAGATATGTACACAGCGGTCATCAACATCGATGACCACCCCCAAGCCAAGCTCAGACTCCGTATCAGATAAATAACGTTGACCAACGGCAAATTCGGTGCTGTGCAATGAAGCGATAGAGATAGTCATAAGGCGATGTCTTTTGTACTCAGATGATAAGAAAATAGATAGTTAATGAATCAAGCCACAATCATACAAACAATCACGCAAGGATTTAGTCAATTAATAGCTCAAACTCATTAATAAGTTGCTGGTCATTGAAGCTATCAGCAACGCCCAACTTGTCAGCTAGGTCGATGGATAAAACAGACCATTATATAACGTTAGCGCCTAGATGAGTGCGTTAAGTTAACTTTTCAAGAGCACTTTTTGGCAAGATTATTGCAATTGTTTGGCAAGATTATTGGAATACTGCGCTTAAGTAACTTTTTAGAAATCCATATATAACGACTCACAAGTAAAGAAAAAGGCGCACTGGGCGCCAATACCGCCACCCATCCATTTTTGATGGTGCGTCAAAACGGCGATTATCAAGCGGTACTCAGCGACCCAAACCCTGCCAATCCTTATTATCAAGAAGACTGGTTTAGCGTTTTGAAATTGCTCAAACCTGAAAGCTGTATTTGGAACCATGTCCGCGCCAGCCAAACCAAAGGCGAGCTGGCGATGAGCTGCGGTGTCGCCATCGAGCGTGACAACCAGTTCTGGGGTGCCAGTACCGTCAACTTTACCCTCAACCAGCTGCAAGAAAACATCGTTAAGCTCAGCGAAAGCTCAGGCTCAGGTTATATTTTACTGCTCGATAACAGTGACAAAGTTATCGCCTCCTCTAATCCTGAGCGCTTAAGCTATATCGACGAAGCCACCGGCACACCGCTCGATATCAAGCAAGTTATCAACGCTGACCCTGCTTGGAATCCGGTACTAAACTTCTTGGAGATGCAGCGTAAAGAGACTATCGAGCGCGTTGCCGCTAGCGTATCGCCGCAAGTCCAGCAGGTATTGACCACGCTTGATAAAGCCGAAACCGGTACGTCAAAAGGCTATTATCTCGTCAACTACGCCGCTTATCTAAACAACGGTGAAAATAAGCAAAACGCGATGGACAGCCGTTTATTGCAGAGCTTCGAGTTAGAAAAAGACAGCTATTATAACGGCAGCCAAGCGTACGTATTTGAGATTCCTGAGACTTATTGGAAACTTATCGTCGTCCAGCCTGATGCTGAAATTAACGCCATCGCTGACAATCTAAGTAAAAATCTGATTAACTGGATTGCCCTCGCGCTACTTATCACCGCGGGTTTGATTTACTTTATGCTCACTTATTTAGCGTTTAAACCGTTAAAAGAAACCACCGATAAAATCTCGCAAGCGGAAAACCTGATTAATGATAAGCAATACAATAAGCTAAGTGAGGTTAAATTCGCCGAAGGTCGCAACGAGATTGGGCTGGTAAACGGCTCTATTAATGACCTCCTAGACCGTATCCAATCTAACGAAGGTAAGCTTGCCAATATTAATCAGCAGCTAGAGATTAAAGTTGAAGAGCGTACCGCTGAGCTACAAGAGACGCTAAAAGAGCTGAAAAACTCTCAGCTGCAATTGATCCGTTCAGAAAAAATGGCAACCTTGGGTCAAATGGTGGCGGGCGTCGCTCATGAGGTTAATACGCCATTATCTTATGTGCAAAACAACCTTGAGATTATCGGTCAGTTGACTGAGCAATACGAAGAGTTGATTGAGTTGGTACAAGGGTTAAAAGCCGCTAAAACTGATGCCGCTACTGATGGCAAAATTGATAAGTTATTGGCTTATATCGTCCGTGCGTCGGATGAAATCCAAGAAGATGATTTGTCCACTGAGCTTAAAGAGCTGATTAAAGACTCACTCTTTGGTGTCGAGCAAATCACCGAGATGGTCCTAAACCTACGTAACTTTGCCCGTCTTGATGAGTCAAAAGTGAAAACCATCGATGTGCGCGAATGTATCGAAGCGTCATTGAAAATCGCTGGCAACTCTATCAGACATCAAGAGATTGTCACTGATTTTGCGCCGACGCCTGAAATTAAATGCTCGCCGTCACAGATTAATCAGGTGCTAGTGAACTTGCTTAATAACGCCGCGCAAGCCATGGGCGAAAAACCAGATGGCAAAATCGAAGTGCGAACGCGCGCCGATGACAATCATGTCTATATCGATGTCAGCGACAATGGTAAAGGCATGAGCGCCGAGGTACTTAACCAAATCTTTGAGCCGTTCTTTACCACTAAGGGTGCGGGCGAAGGAACCGGTCTTGGGATGGCCATCAGTCAGCAGATTATGGAGCAGCATAATGGCGACATTAAAGCGGTTTCAACCGAAGGCGTTGGCACTACCTTTACCTTAACGCTACCGATTGATAATGATTTAACCGAACAAAGCCTAGCAGCATAAATGCTAGGTTCTGGTGTTCGTTTTGTTGTGAGCTCAATTGCTATTTAAATGATTATATAAAACTATCGTACTATTATTCATCATAAGGATATCATCATGAATGAATTTGACCATGAAATGGAAACCTCTGGCGACGAGCTAGGGTCTGTACCAAAACCGAAGTTGGCATTTATCGACGATGAACAACGTATTTTACGTTCGATGAAACTGCTGTTTCGTAAAACGCATGACGTTTTTATCACCACTGACCCGACTGAATATATCGACTATATCAAAAACAACCACGTACACGTGGCGGTCAGTGACCAGCGTATGCCTGAGCGCGTTGGTGTCGATATCTTGCGCGAAGTCAAAGAAGTATCGCCGTCTACCATGCGGATTTTATTGACCGGTTATGCTGATTTAAACGCGATTATTGGCTCTATTAACGATGGGGAGATTTATCGTTATTTGACCAAACCTTGTAAATCTGAGGAGCTACTTGCGGTCGTTGGCCGCGCTACCGAAATCGCGTTGACTTATAATCCAGATGAGGACGCGGAGCAATTTGATAGCTCGGGTAAAAAGCAGACACTGTTGGTCATCGATGAAACCGACGAGCTGATTGAGCAAATAAGCAAGCAGTTCTCGCATAGCTATAGAGTCCTGCACGCAGAAGGCTTAGAAGAAGCTTACGATTATTTGGCCAATGAAGATATCGGCGTGTGTATTACCGACATCAATGTCAGCGGCGAAAATATCGCGCCAATTATCTTTACCTTAAAACAAGATGCGCCGCACTTGGTGGTCTTGGTACAGACTGAATTCCAAGATGCAGGCTTGTTGATTGACTTGATTAATAAAGGTCAGGTCTATCGCTGCTTACCAAAACCAATGCGCGCCAGCCTCCTTGAGATTAGCGTCAACCGTGCCTTTCAGCATCATACAAAATTAAAAGCCAGCCCTGAATTGGTTAAGCGTTATGAAGTTGAGCATGACCCTGAAAACGACGTGCGTATTGATTTAAGCAGTCGCGTACGTAGTCTGATTGGCAAATTGCGCAAGCGTTTTTCTTTATAAGCGTTTTTCTTTATAAGCTTAGGAACGATATAAGTACAAATCAGCGCTGACGTCATTGCCAATCTGCCCAAACTTAAGCTTATCCAACTGACCGCAACAGGTATGAATAACGTCGATCAAGATGCCTGTGCTAAGCACAATATTGCGCTATATAACGTCGCGGGTTACGCGGTCAAAAGCGTGCCCGAGCATACCTTTATGCTGATGCTAACGGCCATGCGCGCAGGCATCTATTATCATGAAAAAGTTGCTGACGGTACGTGGCAAGATGATGGTAATTTCTGCTTACTTGATATTCCACTGATAGATTTGGAAGATAAGACGCTTGGTATTATTGGTGTTGGCACTATCGGTAAACGTGTCACCGACATCGCCCGCGCTTTTGGGATGACGGTATTGTGGGCGGAGCATCAAGGGCGTACGCCGCGTAATGAGGATTATACGGCGTTCGATGAGGTACTTGCGCAGTCTGATGTATTGAGCTTACATTGCCCATTAAACGAGCAAACCAAGCACATAATTAATAAAGACACCTTAGCAAAAATGGCTAAGCAGCCACTAGTTGTTAATGTCGCTCGTGGTGGTATTGTCGACAGCCAAGCGCTGAGCGATGCCATTAACAACGAGCAAATTATTGGTTATGCCACCGATGTATTTGAGCAAGAGCCGATTGTCAAAGACGACCCTTTATTAACCCTTTCTAATCATCCTCGGGTGATATTTAGCCCACATAACGCTTGGGGCAGCAAAAGCGCGCAAGAAACCTTATGGCAAATTTTAAGTAAGCAAGTTTCAGAATTTATCGATAAGCATTAAAAGACAATCACTAGGGCGCGTCCTCATTTTAAAAATGGTGATAAAAATGAGATAAATTGTAGCCAAACAAGGAAAATAGTGCCGTTAATATCGGGATATTACCAAGCTATTTGACGAAGTTTGGCAAAATTTAGCCATTTTTAGACCATTTAGATGTCCATCGATTGAATTGAGGACACGCCCTTATAACACTTAACGACTAAAGCGTAACCAATCGTCTTTTACTTTACGGTATTTAAGCATCACGCGGTCACTCAGATAATTATTGGTGACTCGCCAAGGATAAATATCGCCTTGTTTCGGTAATTCGTGTTGCGCGCGCTGCACGTAGCCTGCCGTTAGCGCGCCCATGACCGTATCTGGCTGCGTATGCGCCTCGCTATGCGCAGTTTTTGCGTGTGGCACTGCCACCTGATAACCGTGCTTGTGCATATGGTTGAGCAAGCGCAGCACATACTGACAAGCCAAATCGATTTTGAGCGTCCACGACGCATTGGTATAACCAAATAGCGCCACCATATTTGGTACACCTTCAATCATCACTGCCTTATACGTCATGCGTTTGCCAATATCAATTGCCCGTCCATCGATATATAGTTTCGCGCCGCCAAGCATTTGCAGCTTTAGCCCCGTTGCGGTCACAACAATATCAGCGTCAAGGTGTTTACCAGAATCAAGCATGATGCCAGTTTTGGTAAAGTGGCTGATTTGATCAGTCACGACGGCAGCGTGCTTGCCATGTAATGCTTTAAACAAATCGCTGTCTGGCACCGCACAAAGTCGCTCATCCCACGGATTATAAGTAGGCATAAAATGCGCAATATCAACTCCGCTGCCCTTTAACTCGGTTTTAACACTACGCTTTAATAAGGCTTTTATCACCTTGGGCGCAAAAACTGCCGCTCGATACGTCCCTTGTTGCATCAACACATTACGCGCGCGCAGTAGCTTATAAGCTTGCGTTTTTGATAACGGCGAAAATTTACCTGCCAGCCAATCAAGCGCATAATCATCGCCCGGTACACTTGCTACATAGGTCGGCGAGCGTTGTAGCATAGTGACGTGCTGCGCTCACTGCTCGCTTTCTTCATCGACCATAGCGGGCAGTAGCGTCATCGCGGTGGCACCGCTACCGATTATGACCACTTTTTTATCGTCATAATTGACGTTTTGCCAATGCTGCGGATGGATGATTTCACCTTGGAAATCTGCTTCGTTTTCAAAATGCGGGCGATAACCTTGCTCATAATCATAGTAGCCTGTAGCACCGACGACAAACTTTGCCGTTAAGGCAAATACCTCGCCGCTTACATGATTTTTTACCGTTGCCGTCCACTGCTGACTATGGCTTGACCAAGACAGTTGTTGCACCTCATGCTGATAGCGAATGTGCTCAGAGACGCCAAACACACGCGCGGTATCGGCAATATAGTTTTTAATATCACCGCCTTTTGCCAATACCCGATGGTCCAACCATGGACGAAAGCTATAGCCAAAGGTCAAAGCATCAGAATCGGAACGAATACCAGGATATGTAAACAAATCCCACGTACCGCCCAAACAGCCCTTTGTGCTTTTGCTGCTGCAATCGACACGCCATACCGATACCGGCAATCCCTGCGCCAATAATCAGCACCTCGCAATCGACGGGCGTCTTTGAGGTAGATGACGACGATTTAGGTTTAAAGCGCTGTTTAAGCGTCTGTTTAGCGGTATTGATATCAAGCATAATACGATCCTTGTTTTGCATGATTTATTTAAAAAAGCTTTTTAAAATGAGCTGATCAAAAAAGTTGTTAAAGAGGAATGGCTAAAAAGGGCATGGACTTTCCCAATCCATCCACGCACCAAGGGTCGGATGTTTTAGGCGCAATTGCTGGGCATGTAAATTCAGCCTCGGCGCAATGGTTAAGGCGTCACCTTCGGCATAAATTGGGTCGCCAATCATCACATGACCGACGTGCACCATATGCACGCGCAGCTGATGACTGCGTCCGGTCACAGGCTTTAACAGCACGCGCGTGACGGCCTGACCGTTGCATTCTTCATGCGCCAATACTTCATACAATGTCAATGCATGCTTTGACCAATCATAGTCAACGATATGCCGCGGTTTGGTCGTGGGCTCATAGCGTACTGGCACTGATATCTCGCCTTTGGCACCGACACGCTGCCACGCCCCAAAGACGCACGCTTGATAGCTTTTTTGCGGCAGGCGGTCGATGAATTGCTTACTAATATGGCTTTGTGCGGCGGCATTCTTGGCAAAAATTAGTAGCCCTGAAGTATCCATATCTAAACGATGAATCAATTTTACCGCCGGATTGGCGCGCTCGAGCCGTGCCAATAAACTTACCTTAAGGCTTTTACCATCGACGCTTAACAGTCCGGCGGGCTTATCAACAACCCAAATGTCGTCGTCTTCATAGACAGTAATGTCTTGGGCAAATTTTTGGAAAAACGCAAGAGGATAGGCATTTTCTTGAGCGTTTAAGGCGTTTATTGCTTCATCGGTAAAAGGCATAAAAATGGGCTACTTATATCAAAAGGTTGGTGGTCTAAAAATAGATTATTCTAATAAGGCAATAAATGATATTAGGGTTTAGAAATATTAACGGCGCTACACGGTAAACATGCTAGATGTAGAATAATACCTGCACTAGATTAGGGTGACAGATAAAACATAACCTGTGTCATTATGTGTCGATTTATTGTGCTAATAGTAATAGTTAAACATTTTAACCCGCCTGCATCTGTCAACTTTGAGCAAACATGTTAATATAATGGCAGATTTTCACCACCTCCTAACCATTCTTTAACCACTCATCGCTCGAATATGACAGTCGTATTGTATGATGACTGGTGATAGAAATAATAAAACAAGAGAGATAAATTATGTCAGACCTTATTGTTAATACCACTGATGCAAACTTCGACCAAGACGTTCTACAATCTGATATGCCAGTGCTAGTAGACTTTTGGGCAACTTGGTGTGGTCCTTGTAAAGCCATTGCACCTATTTTAGAAGATTTGGCGAGCGAGTACCAAGGTAAAGTCAAAATCGTTAAAGTCGACGTCGATAACAACCCGCAAGCAGCGAGCCGTTTTGGTATCCGCAACATCCCAACGCTATTTGTCTTTAAAGATGGCGAAAAAGTCGATTCAGTCATGGGCTTACAGCCAAAAGCTGAACTTGCTAAAGTATTAGATAAGCATCTATAAGTACGGTTAATACACGCCCTCTAATAATCGCTAAAGGTGTTTGTTAAAAATAGCGATTTTAAAGAATGCGCTATGCTATTTATAAAGTACGTATTGAAAAAGCCATTATCTTTTTGAGCTAATGGCTTTTTTGCTGCTTTTCTGAGCAAAAAGCTGGATATTATAGCTTTTTTAGCAAAAATTATTGACAACGCTGTCTTGAACGCCGTATAGTCTGCTGACAAGAGAAAACTAATCATTTTCCTAAGTGTCTTGTCGCTATTCTCCTCGTGTTTATCAACAAAAACACAATCGTCATTATAAAACACCACTACTGAACGCAATGACTAAACACAATTACTGATATTGAGTTTTTGACGCAGACTCTTATGTAGACTTCTTTATCTTCACTTTTTATAAACCTGCCCGACTGTCTTGCAAGGCGTTTATAAGCTGGCACGTAAAACAAATCCTACATAAGCCCCAAGCCCTGTGTATATACCCTCTATCGCCCTACACCCTTTGTTTAATCCTTGTCGTGATTTGTGCTGATAATGGCATCTCTCATCTGATCAACTGCTAATGACCTATCTATGAATCTTACTGAACTAAAGAAAAAATCAATCGCTGAGCTATTGGCCATCGCCAAAGAAATGGGCCTTGATAATATGGCGCGTAGCCGTAAACAAGACATTATCTTTGCTATCTTAAAAACCCATGCCCGTAACGGCGAAGCCATCTACGGCGACGGTGTGCTTGAGGTACTTCCTGATGGTTTTGGCTTTTTACGCTCATCAGAGGGCTCTTATTTAGCAGGCCCTGACGACATTTATGTCAGTCCGAGCCAAATTCGCCGTTTTAGTCTCAAGACGGGCGATAGTATCGCGGGCACCATTCGTCCGCCAAAGGATTCTGAGCGTTATTTTGCGCTACTAAAAGTTGGTGAAATCAACTTTGATACCCCAGATCGCTCGCGTCATAAGCTGATTTTTGAGAACTTAACGCCATTATTTCCAACTGAGCAATTAAAGCTAGAGCTTGGTAATGGTACGACTGAAGATTTGACTGGTCGTATCATCGACCTGATTGCCCCGATTGGTAAAGGACAGCGCTCGATTATCGTTGCACCGCCAAAAGCCGGTAAAACCATGCTCTTGCAATCTATTGCTCAGTCTATCACCCGCAATAATCCTGAATGCTACCTTATCGTCTTGCTCATTGATGAGCGTCCAGAAGAAGTAACCGAGATGGAACGCACCGTGCGCGGTGAAGTCGTTGCCTCAACCTTTGATGAGCCACCGCAGCGCCATGTCCAAGTCGCCGAAATGGTCATCGAAAAAGCTAAACGTCTGGTCGAGCATAAGCAAGACGTGGTCATTTTGCTTGACTCTATCACCCGTCTTGCCCGTGCTTACAACACTGTTATTCCATCATCGGGTAAAGTATTGACCGGTGGTTTGGATGCTAACGCGTTAGAACGTCCAAAACGCTTTTTTGGCGCGGCGCGTAACGTCGAAGAAGGCGGCAGCTTAACCATCATTGCCAGTGCCTTGATTGATACAGGTAGTAAAATGGACAGTGTTATCTTTGAAGAGTTTAAAGGTACGGGTAACCAAGAAATTACCCTTGAGCGTGACTTAGCCGAAAAACGCGTCTTCCCTGCGATTAATATCAAAAAATCCGGTACCCGCCGCGAAGAGCGCCTACTTGATGAAGATAAACTACGTAAAGTTTGGATATTGCGTAAACTGTTACAACCGATGGATGGCGTGCAAGCGACTGAGTTTTTGCTTGATCGTTTAAAAGAAGCCAAAACCAATGATGAATTCTTTGAGCAAATGAAACGTAAGTCACAAAACTAGACCGATAGCATGACTTATAGATTAAAAAAGACCACTTTATGTGGTCTTTTTGGTTTTGCAATTACGCAATTGCAAAAAACAGTTAGCGGACTATCACCATAAATACAATAACTATAAGCAAAACCCCTACCAATGATACAGCGAAGTAACATAATTTACCGTATATTTGCAAAGCTTAGCGTTTCTACTACGGCTTGATAGAGACAAACAAGCTATTATAAAAAGTAGTACAGACATATTTAGATACATCCTATATATTGGATTTCAAATTTGACAACTTAATAGGTGATACCATGAAATTTGCTAAAACTTTTGCACTAACTGCGATTGCAAGCTCAGCTTTGATGATGGGCGGTTGTGCTAACAATGGTTATGGTTACAACAGTGGCTTGAGCAACACTGCTAAAGGCGCTACTGCTGGTGCAGCTGCTGGTGCTCTACTTAAAAGTGGCGGCAACAGTAAAGACATCGCTCGCGGTGCAATTGGCGGCGCAGCAATCGGCGGCGCAGGTGCTTATATCCTTGACCAAACTCGTTAATCACTATTCGTTAGCTATGATTAAATCATTATCTTAATTAAGATGATAGATTACATGAGTATTGAAAAAAGATAGCTGACTATTAAAAAGTTAGCAAGAAAAAAGCCTGCAATGGATTTGTAGGCTTTTTTACGTTTATAGGGTAAGCAATACCCAAATATTTTTATAACACAAAACGAACTCTATAACGCGCCGCTAAAAGTATCGCACGCTTGCACATTACCGCTCTCTAAACCACGGGTAAACCACTGCACGCGCTGTTGACTGGTGCCATGAGTGAAATTATCTGGTACCACAGCGCCGCCGCCGGCACGCGCTAAACGGTCATCACCGATTTGACTGGCAGCATTGATGGCTTCATCAATATCGCCCGCTTCCAAGAACTGTACGCGCTCTTGATTGCGCTGCGCCCAGACACCTGCAAAACAATCGGCTTGTAACTCTTGCATGACGGATAACTTGTTAGCCTGCGCGCGTGTTACTTGACGACTGGCTTCATTGACTTGCTGAGTAATACCAAGCAAAGTCTGCACGTGGTGACCGACCTCATGAGAGATGACATAGGCTTGCGCAAAGTCTCCCGCTTTACCTTGATTTTCACTATCGCCTGAACCTTGTTCATCGCCAGTAATACCCAAACTTTGCCGCATTTCTACAAAAAACGACGTATCCAAATATACCGTCTGATCGCCTGGGCAATAAAAAGGCCCTGTGGCGGCGCTGGCACTGCCGCAAGCTGAGCTGACCTGTCCATTAAATAAAATCAATGACGGCTCTTTATAAGTGCTCCCTGCCTCGTTAAATATCTGATGCCAAACTTCCTCTGTATCCGCCAATACGACTTTTACGAAGCGGGTATCACGGTCATCACTAGTGGCAGGTTGGGTAGAAGTATTGCCGCCACCCGTAATCACTTGCCCCGTTTGCAAGGCGGTCATCGGATTGACTCCAAAAACCAGCCATAAAATACCAGCGATGATAATACCGCCGATACCGCCGCCAATCATCTTGCCACCGCCACTGGTGGTGCGCACATTCGAGCTGCCACGTCTGTCTTGCCATTTCATAATACTTCTCCTAAAAAATCCAATAGCATACCTATCGCTATCGTAGTAAACCCTGTTATTTGATTATTGGTGTTATAAGATATTTGCCTCAATCCTTTGATTTTTTATTCTAGCTTTCAACCATAATCGCTTCTATATTTTTATAGGTATTTAAATGTCAATTTTATTGATACCAAGGCTACCAATAAGCAAAAAATACTCTTAAAATTATGAAGAAAATCCTTTTATAGAAAAAGCGCCAAAACGTCCTGATGTCATCGATTATACGTCGATTAATTTGAGGTGTTGTATTAAAAAGTATATTAAATGAGCAAGTTAAAAGTTGATTTACAATTTTATTGTTACTTAATTGTACAACCTCTTTCCATCCAGAAAGAAATCATATAGAATGCGTGAAAGCTGAGTAGCTGTAATTAATACTAGTTGAATTCTGGGAAATCTCGGAGATTCAACCTTTTTTGCTGCTACTGATCATTTCATTTTCCCGGAGAAACCTTATGAAACTTAAATTACTTGCTCTAGCTGGTATCATGGCTGCAACTATGGGCCTTACTGCCTGTGATAGCAACAAAGAAAACGCTGCTGAAGATTTAACTGACGCGAAAGAAGAATTAACTGACGCGAAAGAAGAATTGGCTGAAGGCCAAGCTGAAGGCGAAGCTATCCCTACTGAAGCTGTAGAAGCTGTTAATGCTGCTGATGCTGAGATCTCTCAAGCTCAAGCTAACACTGCTACTGACGAAATTGATGCTGAAGTTCCTGTAGACGGTACTACTACTAGCATGGACATCGCTAGCGAAACTGATCCTGCTGTAGCTGGTTCTGACGACGTTGTAGTTGTAGAGTAATTTTTATTGCTGATGCAATAATTAGTTACTTGTAAAAAAAGAGAGCTTATGCTCTCTTTTTTTGTGTCTACTATTTATGTTTTATAAAAAGTAGTATGATATAAAAGCGCCACATAAAAAATGATGGTTATCACAGTAATATATTCAATAGACTGTGATAACCATCATTTTCACTTACTGCCGAGATTATTATTAGTCAAATAAGCGCTCATCCACTTGTTGGCGAAACTTCTGTCCTGTTTTAAAGGTGACGACGCGGCGTGCTGACACGGCAACGGGCTCCCCTGTTTTTGGATTGCGCCCAGGACGGCTGTTTTTATCTTTAAGCTCAAAGTTGCCAAAGCCTGACAGCTTGACCTCTTTGCCATCAATCAAACTCTCTGACAACTCGTCAAAAAAATTCTCCACCAAACAGCGGCCTTCTTGGCGTGTCAGGTTAAGATGACTCATCAAATGCTCAATCATGTCAGATTTGGTTAAGGTGCTCACAGTACGACTCCTATGCTATGTCGTGATGTCGAATATCATGGTCTAGCGGTATGAGAATTAATGTTAGTTATTATAAAGGTTTTTTGTCCTCTTTTTCATAAAGTCTGCATGAAAATCCTTTATTAATAACCACTTAACTTTTTTAAGGATGAAAATTTCTATCAGATAATCATTTTTATAAATAGCAAAACGCCATAGCCTCATTTATGCAGAGGCCATAGAGCGTTTTAGATGGTTATATCTTGGTTTTAGCTATCACGCAACTGAGCGGCGTGCTGTTCAGTTAGCGCTTGCACGACTTTATCTGTCGCCGTTTTTACTGCGTCATCAGATAATGTCTGTGCTTTGTCTTGCCATATTAAAGCGAATGCTAAAGAGCGTTGACCAGTCGGTACTTTGTCGCCTTCATACACATCAAATAACCATAAATCTGTCAGCAATTCATCAGCTGCGGCACGAATCGTCGCCTGCAAGGTCTGTAAGCTGATGTCACTATCGACTAAGATGGCGATATCGCGGCGTACGTGCGGGAATTTGCTTGGCGTGGTGATAGCGTGCTGTTCACGTACCAAGGTTAATAATGGCGCCAGTGACAATTGCCCCACCCACGTCGCTGGCAAGTCTAGCTGTTTAGCGGTATTGGGATGGAGTTGACCCAACCAACCGATGTATACCTCATCGATATAGAGCTTAGCACTTTGACCAGGATGTAAGAAGGCAAGCGCACTACGCTCATAGCGGATACGCGCACTGTCGATTTGCGCCGGTAATAACTGCTCAATATCATGTTTAAGATCATAAAAATCTAGCGCACGGTTTTGATACGCTTGCTCATCCCAAACATCGCCGACAGCAACCAACGCAATACTTGGCGTTTGTACCAACTCGCTAATACTTTGACCGACAAAGCTTAAACCCGTTTCAAAGAAACGCACGCGCGGCTGCTGACGATTGAGGTTATATTGCACGCAAGGCAATAAGCTTGATAGCAAAGTACGGCGCATCACTGCCAAGTCGCTAGAGAT
Source organism: Psychrobacter sp. YGAH215 (assembly GCF_007280595.1). Classification (NCBI taxonomy): domain Bacteria; kingdom Pseudomonadati; phylum Pseudomonadota; class Gammaproteobacteria; order Moraxellales; family Moraxellaceae; genus Psychrobacter; species Psychrobacter sp. YGAH215. The sequence goes on from NZ_VKLR01000019.1 coordinate 46,151, forward strand.
AGGATTGGCCAGTGCCAACACTTCGCCCAGCGCTTTATCATCAAGCAAGGCTTCTATTTTTGCATCACTAAAGCTAAAGCTAATGGCTTCCATATAGCCATTATTGACCAAGGCCAGCTTCATCTCATGCGTCAAGTCCGCGGTGTCGTCATAATCCATGCTGACTTGCAAATGCGGCAAGACGCTTGGAATATTATCATAACCGTAAATACGGGCAATCTCTTCAATCAAGTCCTCGCGGATACTCATATCAAAACGATACGATGGCGGCGTGCAAATCAGCTTATCTGCTTGCTGCTCTACCTCAAAGCCTAATTGAGTCAAAATACGCACCATCACGGCAGGCTCAATCTCAATACCAATGACCTCACGGACTTTAGTGATTGGCAAAGTAATCGGCGTACGTGTTGGCAAGTGCACGATATTTTCTACTTTTACTATTTGCCCAGCTTGAGAGCCCGTGACACTGGTAATCAAATCAACTGCACGCGCTAGTGCTAACGCTGGTAACTCAAAATCGACACCACGCTCAAAGCGTTGTGAGGCATCGGTATGCAAACCAAAACGGCGCGCGCGTGCAGCGATCGCTAAGGGATTAAAAAAGGCACTTTCTAGGACAATATTGGTGGTGTTATCAGTGACACTGCTGCGCTGACCGCCCATGATACCAGCAAGTGCCAATGCACCTTTATCATCGGCAATGACCAACTCATCACCCGTTAGAGTAATAGTTTGCTCATTTAATAAAGTAATGGTCTCAGCAGGCTGCGCCAAACGTACTACGATATCGCCTTCAATGGTATCAGCATCAAACGCATGTAGCGGTTGACCGAGTTCCATCAATACATAGTTAGTCACGTCAACCAAAAAGTTATGCGAGCGCAGTCCTGACTGTACGAGCGCATCAGTCATCCACTTTGGCGTATCGATGCTACGATCAATGTTGCTGATTGATTGGAGTAAATAGCGTGGGCACGCTTCAACCGCGCTTACTGTTACTGCTGGCGTAGTATTTCCAGCACCGTTAGCATCAGTTGGTACGTTGGCAGGAATCTCAGGCTGCTGCATTGGCAAATCGTTAATGACTGATATCTCGCGCGCGATACCGCGTACGCTGAAGCAATCTCCGCGGTTTGGGGTGATAGAGATATCCAGTATTTGATTGTCTAAACCTAAATACTCACGGATATCCATGCCAATCGGTGCATCACTTGGCAATTCAAGCAGACCATCGATGCTATCGGTTAAATCAATTTCAGAGGCACCGCAGAGCATACCGTTAGAGTCGACACCGCGTAGGTTGCCATTTTTAATTGTAAAGCCTTCTGCGTCGTTAGATGGTAAAACGGCACCAACGGTCGCAACCGGCGCTTTCATACCAACCGTCACATTGGGCGCGCCGCAAACGATTTGTAACGGCTCAGCGGCACCAATATTGACCTGCGTGACGCGCAGTTTATCGGCATCGGGATGCTGCTCGACGCTGATTACCTCACCTACTACCACGCCGCTAAAAGCACGAGCAACCGCAAAGCGATCATCAATCTCAAGCCCTGCCATTGTAAGCTGTTCGGCCAATTGCTCACTGCTATTGTTGGGGTTTACCCATTGACGTAGCCACTGTTCGCTAATTTTCATAAATATCTCGGATCTGAATTTTATAATAAAGATTTTAGAATAAAGGGTGACATATTAATAACGACCATCTAGCCAAACTGTTTTAAGAAGCGTACGTCGTTTTGGAAAAATAGGCGCAAATCGTCGATACCATAATACAGCATGGCAAAGCGCTCAATACCCATGCCAAAAGCAAAGCCGGTGTATTTTTCGCTATCAATACCGCAATTGGTCAGCACCTGTGGGTGTACCATGCCGCAGCCCATGACTTCAAGCCATTTACCATTATCATCGAGAATATCGACTTCAGCAGAAGGCTCGGTAAATGGGAAGAATGACGGACGGAAACGCACGGTTAGCTCTTTGGCAAAAAACGCTTCTAAGAATTCACTAATCAAGCCTTTTAACTCAGCAAAGGTGCTCGACTCTGTCACCATAAGCCCTTCTAGCTGATGAAACATCGGTGAGTGGGTTTGATCTGAGTCATTACGATAGACGCGACCTGGACAAATAATACGAATCGGCGGCTCATTCTTTTCCATGGTGCGAATCTGCACCGGACTGGTATGGGTACGCAGTAAATAATGCGCATCAAAATAGAAGGTATCGTGCATCGCCCGTGCTGGATGATGCGACGGGATATTTAGCGCTTCAAAATTATAATAATCGCTCTCAACTTCAGGGCCAGTGGCAACATTAAAACCCGCTTGGATAAAATACTGCTGCATACGTTGGGTAATCATGGTGACAGGATGCAGATGACCTTTTTGACCACCGCGCGCAGGCAGGGTGATATCAATGCTCTCGCTGGCAAGCTTGGCATTTAATGCCGCCACTTCTAGCTCTTGCTGCTGCGCCGTCAATGCATCTTGAATACGGCTACGCACTTGATGTAACCAGCCGCCGTAAGTTTTTTTGTCATCGCTGCTAAGCTTACCCATCTGCTTTGACCAGCCGGTTAATGGGCTCTTTTTACCGGTCAGTTGCACACGTAAATCTTGCAGGGCGCGCACATCGGTTACTTGTAGAACTAACGCTTCAGCAGCACTGGCAAACTCATTTAACTGGGCTTCGTTTAACTCGCTGAGCTCGGTGGACAAGGTCGGTAGCGCCGACAAATCGGTGGTAGCAGCAGGGGTAGTCATAAGACGCATTCTTCCTGATTTAAACGGACTATTAATAATAGTGATTTATAATTGTAGGGATTTGACCAAATATTGCAAACCATTTACCCACTCATTTTCAACCAAAGGCGTGTGATATAAATGGCTTGAATATTTAGACAATAAAAAGTGCAACTTTACTAAAAACGTTTTACATTTTTGCGGTGTAAAACTGGCTGTAAAATAATTTAATATAAAAAAAGCCACCGACCAGCGGTAGCTTTTATTAATATCGTACTATTAATCAATATTATTGCTATCCATTTAAGCAAACACTCAAACAAGCAGAATACTTAAAGGATAACTAATATTTAGGCTAATTCCGCTTTTGCTTTTTCAACTAAGGCGGTGAAAGTCGCTGCATCATGCATAGCGATGTCAGCAAGTACGCGACGATCGATAGCGATGTTTGCTTTTTTCAAGCCGTTGATAAGGCGGCTATAGCTTAAGCCGTTTAAGCGTGCACCAGCATTGATACGTGCAATCCAAAGACGACGGAAAGTACGTTTTTTGTTGCGACGGTCACGATATGCATATTGACCAGCTTTGGTCACAGCTTGTACTGCTACGCGATAAACACGTGAACGAGCACCGTAGTAGCCTTTTGCGCGCTTTAAGATTTTTTTGTGACGGCGATTTGCCTGTACACCACGTTTTACACGGGCCATAAATTACTCCAAGATTTTTTAATCATTATTAAACGAATCACGATGTCATCAAATAATTGACTAATAGACATCGTTATCAAATTGCAAAGTCAAATATCTTTAATTGATTAAAGCTAAATGACGATAGGCTATTAGATGTATGGGCACATACGACGAACTGCTGCTTCGTCAGACTTGTCCACCATCTTTAGACCGCGCAACTGGCGAATACGCTTAGCTGATTTCTTGGTCAAGATATGGCTTTTGAATGCTTGTTTACGCTTAAAGCCGTTCGCTGTTTTTTTGAAGCGTTTAGCGGCGCCGCTTCTGGTTTTCATCTTAACTTTCATGATGATTTGCCTCTTTGTCTTTGATAGAACCTGGTCGTCAAATAGTAAAAACGAATAGTCGCTTTAAAAACAAGCACTAAACGGCTATTTGCCTCGAGGTGGGAGGCGCTATTTTAGCAGATAGTACGCTGTTTTGCCAAGGAAAGTTTTAATCGATACTTTATAGGGTGCGTTAGTTGATATGAAATACACTACGCGCAAAAACGTGCTGCTGTTATAATTGCGCTTTATTTCCTGCGTTAACATATTGAATGTCAGCGGTAGCTGTGTTTAAGTAGGGTTTGAGTGCTATCTTTATTACTTTATACTTTTTACCACTTTCTCATTTCTTTTATAAGACGACTGATAGATTATGACTTTACCTGCTTGGCTTGCTGCCGTAAATTTTAATACTGATGGTTTGATTCCTGCGATTGCCCAAGATTATGTGTCCGGACGTATTTTGATGATGGCGTGGATGAACACCGAATCGCTGCAATTGACTGCCGAAACGCAGACGGCAGTGTATTTTTCGCGCTCGCGTGGCAAGTTATGGCATAAGGGCGAATCGTCTGGGCATACCCAGCGCGTGCATGATATTCGTTTGGACTGCGACGCTGATGTGATTGTACTGAGCGTCACGCAAGCGGGCGGTATTGCATGTCATACTGGCCGCGAGTCTTGTTTTTATCAGCGTTTGGATTTGTCAGGGCAAATACCTGAATGGCAAACCGTCGATAAAGTATTAAAAGACCCCGCAGAGATTTATCAGACAAACGCCGCAGCAAAAGCCACGCCTAAAACTAATGAAGCGGCGGCGGAAAATATAGACCATTCTAACACCCATCAAAATAACAGCCTTGCTACCACTCATTCTATTTTGCAGCAGCTTGATAAAGTATTGGCTGAGCGCAAACAAGCAGACGCTGACAGCTCATATGTAGCAAGCTTATACGCCAAGGGTCTCAATAAAATATTAGAAAAAGTAGGCGAAGAAAGTACCGAGAGCATTATCGCGGCTAAAGACTTAGCCAATTGCGATGAAAATGTGGATAAAACCCAGTATGACGAAGCGCGTCACGAGCTGATCTATGAGGTCGCTGATGTTTGGTTCCATAGCTTAGTTGGGCTGGCATGGTTTGATATAGAATCAGAAGCGGTATTAAATGAGCTAGGCCGACGTTTTGGTCTGTCAGGTATTGATGAAAAAGCCGCGCGCTAGCGTTTTTTAAGCTTAGCCGTTACCCTGTTTGATTATTGTTGCTTTCACCTTTTTGTCACAAGTGCAGGTTATAATATAATGACGTGTTACTTCGCATAAGCTGTCGATAGCTTTTGTGTACGACAGCAATATTCTATACACTCAAAGTATTTATATAAAGACTAAAAACCAAGACAGAAGGATAGCATCATGGGTAGTTTTTCCATTACGCATTGGCTAATTTTATTGGTGGTGGTGGTGGTCGTATTTGGCACCTCCAAGCTAAGAAATGCCGGTAAAGATTTGGGCGGCGCGGTCAAAGGTTTTAAAGACGCCGTTAAAGATGAAAATACTGAACATGCCAAAAAACAAGTCGTGCTCGATCATGATGGCAACGCGCACCCTGAAGAGCGCACAACCACCAAGGTTGATGACAAGCATAATGTATAGCATTTAATAGTGGCATTGAGACATTATGTTTGATATCGGATTTTCAGAATTACTGCTGTTTGGCGTCATCGCCTTAATCGTTTTGGGGCCAGAAAAACTGCCCCAAGCGGCGCGTACGGCTGGACAATGGTATGCCAAAATTCGTCGTACGGTGTCTACTTTACAGTCTGAAATCGAAGCTGAGCTTGACTTGGCAGAGACGCGGCAGCAAATGCAAAAAGAGCTGGCGAAAATTCGTGAAACTGAAGCAGAAATGCGCCGTGAGATGGCAGAGATGCGCGGCAGTCTGCAAGAATTTGAATCCTCGCAAAACCAGCATCTTAAAGCCGCGCATCAAGTCAATACTGCGAAAGTGGATAGCGCTAGTAATAAAATCGACCATGAAAAAGACGATCATTCATCAGTAACGCCAAAAGAATTTGACTACGCTTACGACCGCTATGACTCCGATAAAAAATTAACAGCGCCTGAACCATTAGAATTACAGAACTCAAATAATGATGCTAATCTGAAAACTGATGTTAACGACAATACCCATCAAATAATCCAAACTGCCATTACCAAACCCTGGGAAAACATGTGGTTTCGTTTGGGCGCTTATGACAAAGCAAGGCGTCTGCAGCCGCCGCCCTACCTGCCCAATTATAAAGCCGATACGTTATTAAATAACCATTTAAATAAACCATCGATTAACAAATCATCAATTCAGCAGGCTTCTGCCAAGCAGCAGGAGAATGATTAGTGGGCTTATTTAAGCGTAAAAAAAGCCGTCAAGAAAAAGTAACGGCTACAGACATCGATGCTATTACAGATGCCGCCACAGATGCCGCTGCGCATGATGACTCTGGTGATATCTTAAGCTCAATGGCTGATATGCCGATTACTGAGCATTTGATTGAATTGCGTCGGCATCTGATTAAAATATGCGTCGCGGTACTGGTGATATTTTTGGCGTTGGTCGGATTTTCACGTGAGCTCTATGATTTTTTATCCGACCCATTGGTTGCTCAGTTGCCCGCCAACTCGACGATGATAGCAACCGATATCACCTCTAACTTTATGGCACCGATACGCTTGACCATATTTGTCGCGGCCTTTTTTGCGATGCCGTATATTTTGTATCAAATCTGGTCGTTTGTCGCACCCGGTTTATATAAAAAAGAGAAAAAAGTCGCCATTCCTGTACTGATGTCCTCGATATTTTTATTTTATGCGGGCGTGGCTTTCTCTTATTTTATTGTACTCAAAGGCGTACTTAAGTTTTTTATCATGTTTGCGCCGCAAAACGTCTTACCGATGACAGATATCGACAGTTATTTAAGCTTTGCGCTCAAGCTGTTTATGGTGTTTGGGCTTACCTTTGAGATTCCAGTGGTGACTTTACTATTGATATTGGCGGGTGTCGTCTCCATTCAGAGTCTAGAAGATAAACGTCGCTATATTATCGTCGGCTGTTTTGGCGTTGCAGCGGTCGTTACACCGCCCGACGGGGTGTCGATGTTAATGCTTGCCATCCCAATGTGGTTATTGTTTGAGCTGGGATTATTTTTAGCAAAAATCTTAATCAAAGAAGAGCGCAGCCTTGATGCAGTAGACGATATAGAATTGAAGAAAGAATAGCTCTACTTATCAGACACTTATTGCAAAACAGCCAACGCGCTAATCTGTTAATATAACCTGCTTATTTCCACCTTTATTTTCTACTAACTTTTTTATTATTGTCCTGTGCGCTTGCAATTTTTTTGCAATCAACATCATGACCAGTCGGCCATTGTTTATGCAGTGGCTTTTTTTACCGTCGCTAATCTTGACCCCATTCTAGTTTTTTTAGGTAGCTTTATTATGTCCGCATCGATGCCAGCTTATATGAGCGATCCCACTGATGAGCAGCTGAACGCGCTAAACATGGCGATGGATCACAAGTCATTTAAAGTGGTCGCTTATGCGGGTGCAGGGAAAACCACGACGCTCAAATTAATTGGTGAGCGTCTGCGCGGTCGCGGCTTGTATTTAGCCTTTAACAAAGCCATTGCCAACGATGCGCGGCAAAAATTCCCCGGTCATGTCGATTGTCGGACGTTTCACTCATTAGCCTACCGTCACGTACCACGTGATATTACCGCTAAATTGTCGTTACCGAGATTTTCACCCAAGCGTTTGGGTGATGATTTGGGCTTACAACCGGTACAAGTACGCCGGCAAATGGATGGGGTGAATAAATATATTACCCTCACGCCAGCGCGCTTGTCGCGGTTTGTCAGTGATGCGGTGAGCAATTTTTGTAGTACCCACGCCAGCTATCCTGCGCCAAGGCATATTGAGTTTCCAAGCTGGCTCGATGATTCTGATGCTGAGCAGCTGCGTGAAATGCTCTACCCTGCCGTCGAGCAGCGCTGGCTACAGTCAATTGATGCGCGCCATCCGGCCGGTATCGGGCATGATATTTATCTTAAATTGTGGGCATTATCGAAGCCCAGTATTCCTGCGGATTTTATCTTATTTGACGAAGCGCAAGATGCCGATCCCTTGATGATGGGGATTTTGACCCAGCAGCCACGGCAAGTGATTTATGTAGGCGACGCCCATCAGCAGATTTATGAATGGCGCGGTGCGGTCAATGCGATGAAAAAACTGCCATTGCCGCAGACTTTATTAACCCAGTCGTTTCGTTTTGGCGAACCGATTGCTGAGATTGCCAATACCTTGCTCAAAGCCTTACAAGAAGACGTACCATTAAAAGGCAATCCTAATAAGCAATCGTCTACCGAAAAAGGCATGGTGCATAGTAAAAAAGATGCCATTCTTTGCCGTACCAATGCTGCGGCGATGTCGCAGTTATTAACTGGTTTAAAACTTGGGCATAGAGTGGCGTTACAAGCCGATACTGATCGTATGCTTAAATTTTGTCAGGCAGCCGAAAACTTAAAAAATGGTAAATCGGCGTATGGCGTGCCCGAACTGGCGTATTTTTATAATTGGGGTGACGTTCAAGAATACTCTGAAACCAATGAAGGCAGTGACCTTAAAACCTTGGTGAAGTTGGTCGATGACCATGGTACCAATGTGTTGACGCAGGCAGTTAACAGCCTAACCCGTATCGAAAATGCTGATTATGTCATCTCAACCGCGCATAAAGCCAAAGGGCTTGAGTGGGGCAAAGTGCAGCTCGATGATGATTTTTATTATGATATAACCACCAATGCGGTCAAGATTAGCCCAGAAGAGCTGCGTCTGCTCTACGTTGCGTGTACGCGCGCGCAAAGCAATTTAGATATTCATAATATTAAAGACTTGGTATCAGGACTGCAGACGGGTAAAAAGGTGATTTTTGGTAATACTTAATCTGCCCGTCTATCTCTCCCCTCATCGCCTTTGCCGACCTCTTTTTATAACATTGACCCTCCTATCATGAATCATAATCAGCAACTTCAAGCACGCCAAAACACCATACAGCAATTATTTGCCAATTCTGTTCGTCTTCTTGCGCCCATGGAAGGCTTAACTGATCCTTTGATGCGCCAAATCCTAACCCAAATTGCGTCAGACTTGGGTCGTCCTTATAATTGGTCGGTCAGTGAGTTTATTCGCGTCACCCAAACTGTCTTGCCAGCACATGTATTTTATAAATACGTACCAGAGTTGCATCATGATGCCAAAACTGCATCCGGTACACCGATTCATATTCAGTTGCTCGGTAGTGACGCGCAATTGATGGCAGAAAATGCCGCTTATGCTGCCGAGCTTGGTGCGCCTGCGATTGATATCAATTTTGGTTGTCCGGCTAAAACGGTTAACAGCCATCGTGGTGGCTCAGTGCTACTTGATGAGCCTGAGGTGATGTATGAGATTATCAGTGCCGTACGCCGAGCTGTACCCGCGCACCTTCCCGTATCCGCAAAGATTCGCTTGGGCTATACGGATACGAGTCGCATGGACGATATCAAAGCGGCGATTGCTGCGAGCGGCGCTGATTGGTTAACCATTCATGCGCGTACCAAAACCCAAGGTTATAAGCCGCCCGCTTACTGGGACAAAATCCAAAATTTTAATATGCTTGCTATACCAGTGATTGCCAATGGTGAAATTTGGAATAGTGAACACGCACAAAACTGTATGACGCAATCCGGTACGACGCATTTAATGCTTGGTCGCGGCGCTGTCACCCGTCCTGATTTGATTGCCGAGATTGATGCCGATAATAACGACACAAAAACACTGACAGCCTTAGCATGGCAAGATTTAATTACCCATCAGATTAAGTTTTTAGAGGGTGCGGCGAAAAACGATGTGGTGTTGGTCGGGCGTTATAAGCAGTGGCTTGGTATGTTGACCAAAGGTTACTCTGAGGCGCAAACCTTGTGGGAACGTATTAAAAGAGAAAAAAATAAAGCGGTGATTATCGCGGCGCTGCAAAATAGTACATGCGAATAAACAGCGCCTTATGATCGATACTGTAAAGGTGTTAAAAATAAAAATCTCAAAGACTTACAGCAGCAATAAGCTAAAAACTGACCCGAATCGCTAAATAAAACAACATCAATGAGCAAGCCATCGAAAGCACCCAAAGAATAGAGCGAAAGGTCGCTAAATTGGTAATATAGGCCACGCAAAACCCAATACGAATCAGCACATAAAGCCAAGCGATGGTATTAATTATCAACTGCGGTACAAAAAACAGCATTGCAACCAATACTGCCGCCAAAAATATAGGCAAGGTTTCATAGCTGTTTTGCTGGGCAGCATTGGCCCGCGCGGCCGCTCCTGTCGTCCCTTGTAAGAAATCACGCGGGTGGGCATTGTCAGCAAAATTAAAACCACCAAGCGCTTTTGCTGTCAGCGCCATCATCAGTGGCAGCAGACTTGCCACCACCATCGCCCAAATAGCCGCTGCGGCACTATCGGGAATCAACCCAAAGAATAGACTCATCAGTATACTCGTCCCTATCCTGCAATCACTTCAAAATCGTGAGTCACATTGACGCCGCCCTGTACCAGCATCCGACTGGCTGAGCAGTATTTTTCGGCCGACAATTTGATGGCTTTTTCTACTTGGCTTTCTTTGACCTCTTGTCCGGTCACCACAAAATGCATATGAATGTCGGTATAAACTGCTGGAATGGTCTCAGCACGCTGAGCGGTCAGCTCACAACGTACGTCGGTCACTTGTTGGCGCGACTTTTGTAAAATTGCCACCACATCGTAGCTGGCACAGCCACCAAGTCCTAATAAAATTAGCTCCATAGGACTGGCGCCCTTTTCTTTATCAGCATCGATTTGGACGTTATGTCCTGATGGCGACACACCTATAAAGGCTTTATTTTCTTGCCACGTGACGCTTGCTTTTGACTCTGACATCTTAGATATTCCTTGTTTTAATTGCTACGACTTTGAATGCGCATGCTTCTTAATTCATATGCTTCTTAATTCATATGCTTCTTAATTCATATGCTTCTTAATTCATATGCTTCTTAATTCATATGCTTCTTAATTTA
>NZ_VKLR01000002.1:0-11370 GCF_007280595.1 Psychrobacter sp. YGAH215
TGGTTTAACAAAACTCGCATTCATAGTACGATTGGTTATGTGTCGCCTTTTGAGTTTGAGAGACGATACTATGATAGCCTTAATGAGTCAGACAAAGCTGCCTGACTCAAGCAATCCACTCTCCGATATAGTCGGGGCGGTTCATTGACGAAGGTTTAATAGATTCTGTGTAACTGTCATTTGGCTTGAAGAAACACTTACATAAAATTTTCCTTGGCTTTTATCTGCCATCATCTAAAGAATTCAAAAAGTCAGCTAGTACATCCCCATGACGACCGTTCCTTGCAAAGTACGCCGTGGCCTTTTTTAGTATCTCTCGCTCTTCTTGTGCAATCTTTAACTCTCGCTTTAAACGCTTATTCTCTTCAATAACGGCCATTAATTCAGAATCAAACTGTTTAGTACCTTTGAGCTTACCTTGATTAGCTTTCCGTTGCCAATTAGCTAGCTTTTGCATTGGTAGCCCTAACTGCCTTGCTGTGCCACTGACATTGCCACCATTATTTTCTATTGCTTTGACCGCTTCTGCTTTAAATTCTTCACTATATCTCTTAACTTTCTTAGTCATGGTAAACTCCTATTTGTCTTCTTTAGTTTACCAAGTTTTTGTCTACGGTTTTTTCAGCATACATCACAACGATGTAAAGAGCTAAAAGGTCAAGGCTTGACTACTCGTAAATCTGATATAATTTGTTCTAAATGTGATTTACTCTGTTTACTCCAAATATTATAGAAGCAATAATTATCGCCTAACGTCAAATAAGCCAACCATTTTCCGTTAGGATCACCCCCTTCACGCCCATAAGTCAACTCAGTGCCATCTTGGTACACATGGTAGTCATTCCAAATACTGCCTTTACCTACAGGGTCACTTATTCCTGAAAGCGCAACACCATAGGCACTACGTACATCAGGTAAATCATAAGCCACGCCCCAACCTCCTGAAAAATTGGCACGCCGCACATTTCTATCAATGAGATGAGAATTAGCGGTAGAGGGAAGGACCAATAAAGGACACTTTCTTCCAATTTCAGACTTTTTCCATTCTGCTTTATAAGCCGAATCTGTTTCAGAAGTGGTAATAGGGGTTAGGCGCCATGATTCAGGGATAGAAGATGGCGGTATGAACCCATGCACAGACTGAGGATGATTGGAATCTGTGATTAAATGTATTTCAGTAAATGAGGGTTTGGCAACAGTTGATGGGTTATGTGGAACATGTCTAGATGATGAGTGGTTGGTTACTACCGTAGAAGTTTGCTTGGGTGGTTGAATGACTTTTGTTGTCCGAGTAGCCGAAGGCTGTTTTGAAGACTGGCAGCCACTAATAGCTACAACCAAAAGGGTGGTGTATGTTAAGCTTATAATTTTTATTGAAATATTACTTTTTATAGCATCACTGTTAAGAGTAAATTTCGAGTTTGTCATAACCAGTTCCTTTTTAATAAACAATTTGATTAAGGGTAAGTTTTTGTATTTTAGGACTTACGCAAATTTGATGGAATACGACCGTAATTGTTGGCACAAATACTCACTAAGTAAGCCATGTTTCAAATGATATATCATAAATGACACAAGTTATATCAATAATCTTAACACCTCTCTCAACCAAACTCGTCTTTTAGCCAGTACAGATGGGAGCGAACGTGTTTTGGTTGCTAAAGTAAAAGATAGTTTTAAAAAGTCCTCAATATATCGACAAGGTAGCTTTATCAAAATAAAACCGTCAAAAATACGCACAAAAAACAAGCACTGGAAGACTATTCTATAAAAGTATTCTATAAAAGAGGTGGCGGACTCGCATCGAAAGTGCAATGGTAATCCCCCCAATAAATAAGAACACTTACAAATAGAGATTAACTGCTAAAATACACCAGCAGGAGAATCCTATGAAAAAGACACTCTTTAGCGACAACCAAATCGTCAACATCCTAAAACAAGCCGAACAAGGCGTCCCTATTACCGAGCTCTGCCGTGAGCATAACATCAGCCAAAGCACCTTCTACAACTGGCGATCTAAATATGGCGGCATGGATGCCTCTTTGATTGCGCGCTTAAAAGAACTTGAAGTTGAAAATGCCCGCCTTAAAAAGATGTACGCTGATGAATGTCTTAAATCCGACATCCTACAGGATGCTATGTCAAAAAAGTGGTAGCGCCCCAAAGGCGCAAAGCGTTGGTTTGTCACTACATTGAAGATCGTGGTTTGGTATCCGCAGAGCTTGTAGCATCTTTAACATCAGCGTCACCTGTTATTATCACAAGTCGGTGGTAACAGATGAGAACCAGCAAATAGCGGACTTACTTATCAAACTGACTGATGAGAACAAGAACTGGGGCTTTGGCTTGTGCTTTTTAGCCTTGCGTAATGTGCTAGGACTGCCGTACAACCATAAGCGGGTATATCGCATCTACTGCGAGCTTGAACTCAACCTTAGAATCAAGCCTAAGCGTCGCATTAAACGTGCTAAACCAATACCATTAGCAGTACCTGATAGGATTAACCAAAGCTGGAGCATGGACTTTATGCACGACAGCTTAACTGATGGCCGCGGCTTTAGACTGTTCAATGTCATTGATGATTACAACCGTGAGGCACTCACCGTTGAAGTCGACTTCTCGCTACCGGCCGGGAGGGTCATACGCAGTCTTAATCAGCTTATTGAGTACCGAGGCAAACCTGTGCAGATAAGATGCGATAACGGCCCTGAATACATCAGCAATGCGCTCAAAGACTGGGCTGAGCAGCAAGGTATCATCTTAAGCTATATTGAACCTGGCAATCCACAGCAAAATGCGTATGTAGAGCGCTTTAATAGAACCATGAGATATGATTGGTTAAATCAGGAGCTGTTTGATAATCTAGAGCAGGTACGCGCACAAGCAGAAAACTGGTTATACCATTATAATCATAAGCGCCCAAACATGGGCAATGGCGGTTTTACACCGATACAGAAACTCAATCAGGCAGCTTAATTCTATTTATTAGGTGTCTTAAGTTTGGGAGGGTTACCCAATTACATTAAAAAACACTCAAGCTACGCATCAAAGACAAACACGTAAACCAGCTAAACAAAATAGCTGGGAGTGTTAACTATGCGTGGAACTATGTTAATGACCTGAGTTACAAACATCTAAGGCGAACAGGCAAGTTCTTCTCAGCCTATGACCTAAATACTTACACCAAAGGCAGTGGTGAGTATTTAGGTTTACACTCACAAACTTTGCAAGCCATCAACGAGACTCACGCCAAATCTCGTAAGCAGTTTAAAAAAGCCAAACTAAATTGGCGAACTAACCGTGTGGATGCCAAACGTAAAAGCCTAGGCTGGATACCCTTTAAAAAGTCTGCTATTAAGTATCTAAGCACAAGACAAACAGGCAAAAAAGCACTGAAATCAACCATACAGCTATCGCTCTCTAAGGGTCAAAAGCTCATCATAGATGTCTTTGATAGCTACAACCTAAGTCTATATCAAATCAACACCCTTGATGTCGTACAAGACGCAAGAGGAAGATGGTATGCCTGTATTACCGTTAAAGACTTTCCCAAACAAGTGAGTGGTAAAGGTAGCGTTGGCATTGACCTAGGACTTAAAGACAGTGCCACCACCTCAAATGGTGACAAGCTGACAACCAAACAAACGCAAAAATGGGCTAAAAAGCTAGCCATTGCCCAAAGAGCCAAAAACAAACAGCGTGTGAAGGCAATCCATGCCAAAATTAAAAATACACGCCAAGACCTCATACACAAATTCACCACCAAGCTTGTTAAAGACAATGCCTTAATTGTGGTTGGTGAAGTTAAATCTCGCTCATTTACAACTAAAAAAACCAATCTAGCTAAATCAACATACGATGCAGGATGGTTTGAGCTTAAACGACAACTGGAATACAAATGCAAGCATGCAGGTTGTCAGCTTGAGATGGTAAATGAGAGTTACACTACCCAGACCTGTTCGCACTGTCGCAAAATAAGCGGTAGTAGTCCGAAAGGTAGAGCAGGTCTTGGAATAAGAGGATGGACTTGTGCTGAGTGTGGCACATGGCATGATAGAGATATCAATGCTGCTAAGAACATCCTCGCGGTCGGGCTTGACCGTCTAGCTGTAGGAATCCCCTCACTTTAGGGAGGGGAGGAAGTCAATTGATTTGTTAGTCATTTTGACACCTCTACGAACATAATTGTAAAAAATTAAGAACCACTCATCAGGTTTTAAGCCGCTTATGCCAGGGTGAAGCGAATTCAGAATCTAGGCGCTTGTTCATCGTCCAAATACTCTTGCATAGGACGTTTGGTAAAGCGTTTAGGATCTTTTTTAACCCATTCAACCATATGACTGATCCAAGCGCTACTTGATTGATTAGCAGAGTTTTGAGCTGACGAGCCTTTCCTAAAAAGTGTGTAACTGCTTATAATCCACTAACCGGAGAATAAGCAATGACTACTCAATCTGACATTAAAAAACTGGCCGAGCAAATGGCTGGTAGCATGAAAAGCTTTGATGACATCAAAGACTTCCAGAAGCAGCTCATGCAATCTTTTATCGATACTGCCCTTGAAGCTGAGATGGAAGACCATCTCGGCTATCCCAAGCATCAAAAGGCGGATAAGCCTAACAAGCGCAACGGGCACACTAAAAAGACCGTCCGTAGCGACACAGGCGATCTTGAAATCTCCACCTCAAGAGACCGAGACGGCGCTTTTGAACCTACACTTGTGCGCAAGCATCAAACCCGTATCTCAGGGCTTGATGATAAAATCATATTTCTTTACGCCAAGGGCCAAACCACCACCAAGATTGTAGAGAGCATTAAAGAGCTCTACGATGTCGATATCTCAAGTAGCTTGGTTTCAAGAGTCACTGACAACATCTTAGAGGACATCACTGCATGGCAGAACCGGCCGCTGAGCAGTGTTTATCCTATCGTCTATTTAGACTGCATTGTCGTTAAAGTACGCCAAGACAAGCAGATCATCAACAAGGCTATATATCTGGCGCTAGGCGTAGGACTTGATGGTAAAAAAGAGTTACTTGGCATGTGGCTATCAGAGAATGAAGGCGCTAAGTTCTGGCTAGGCGTTCTCACTGAACTACAAAACCGCGGCGTTCAGGACATTCTTATTGCCTGTGTTGATGGTTTAAAGGGCTTCCCTGATGCCATCAATACCGTTTACCCCAACGCTCAGGTTCAGCTGTGTATCGTACATATGGTACGCTATTCGATGAAGTTTGTACCCTGGATAGATAAAAAGGCCGTAGCAGCTGATTTAAAGGCCATCTATGGCGCTGATACGCTTGAGATAGCAGAGGCCAACCTTGAGCACTTTGATGAAGTATGGGGCAAAGAGTACCCGCATGTCATCAAGTCTTGGCGCAATAACTGGGAGGGCTTAACGGTGTTCTTTGAGTATCCGAAAGACATCAGAAAAGTGATTTATACCACCAATGCTATTGAGTCTTTAAACAGCGTGATTCGAACGGCGGTGAATAAGCGTAAGGTGTTTCCCTCTGATCAGGCAGCATTCAAGGTAGTATATCTGGCAACCCAGCAGGCCTCTAAAAAGTGGTCGATGCCAATCCGTAACTGGACGTCTGCTTTAAATCGCTTTATGATTATGTTTGATGACCGTATCAGCAAGCATTTAATCTAAACGGCAGTTACACAGAATTCGGGATGGTCTCCGCCCCGGCTATATTGGAGGCAATTTTTTCGAATCAGAATGTATGATTAGAATCTATAAGATTAATAATTATATGTCTGATCGCATTGTGTCTATAAGAAGGCAAATAAACAATTAAAAAACCTCAGCTATCATCCCTGCTTTAACACCCGATAAACCGTAGCCACCCCAACACCAACCGCCTTAGCAATCTCCTCTTTCGTCATATTGTTTTGACTGGCCAACTCTCTAATACGATTATGTTTCACTGTATTGGCTTTCTTACCTGTGGGCTTATAACCACTATTCGCTAACCCCTGCTTAATACGCTCTCTACGCTTATCGTTATCAAGCTTTGCCATCGTTGCTAACAAGTCGATCAGCATATGGTTAATCACTGCTAGGATCTCACCTGTCATGCCCTTACTTACCGTATGCGTGGTTGGTAGATCGGCCACCACCAATCGCAAGCCCTTGTCTTTGATGCGCTGCTTTAGAATTGCAAAATCATCTTGAGATAGCCTGCTTAATCTGTCCACGCTTTCAACCAGCAGAATATCGCCTTGATCAGCGTCCTTTAATAGCTTAGCTAATACTGGCCTATCGAGCTTTGTACCACTGAAATGCTCAACATACTCAACATGGTTATCATTATAGCTTTGGCTAAAGCTAATCAAGTCAGACAAGGCTCTCTTAGCATCTTGATCCTTAGTGCTGGCTCTCACATAAATACGAACGGTCATAACGCCACCTTTATTAATTAGACTTAATAATTAATGTTCATTGATAATTGCAAGATATTACTATCATTTAATAATAGTAACAAGTCTAATGATAGTAATATTATCGTTTAAAGGTTTTATGTTTTGGGTATAGTCTATTGATAGAAGAAAAGCACAGCAACCAGCCCTATAATTCAAAAGTCTGTTATAGATGGTTCCATGTTAACAGTCTGTTTTAAGTAGTCTGTTAATAGATTAGAAGGGCAAAATAACTAGTTCCCTTGGGGTATAGTCTGCGAATTTAAATAAAATATAACTTTAAAGAGGTTTTGAGATCCTCTGTCAATATTGGAGCTTAACTGTGTTCGATATTTTACAAGCGATTCCTACTTGGCACCTTGTAGGACTGTTCTTAGCCGGTATGGTTTCTTTTGTAATTTCCACTATATCAGGAGGTGGCGGTGCGCTTTTGCTCATACCTGTTACCTCTGCGCTGATAGGAACCTCAGCTGCGCCACCTGTCATCAATTTGGGTAATTTCATTAGCCGTCCTTCGCGCCTTTATTTATTTTGGCACCATATCGACTGGTCGCTAATAAAGTATTACGTACCAAGCGCTATTATTGGTACATGGTTAGCTGCACTGTTATTTAGCCGTCTCAATGGCAGCTGGATTCAATTATTAGTTGGCGCATTTTTGATATCTACCGTCTTCCAGTATCGTTTTGGCAAAGTAGAGAAGTCTTTTAATATGCCTAAATTGGGTTTTGTGCCTCTAGGTTTTATCACTGCATTTATTAGCACACTCGTCGGTGGTTTAGGGCCTGTGCTTAATCCGTTTTATATGAATACAGGACTAAAAAAAGAGGATTTAGTCGCTACTAAAACAGCCAATTCTTTCTTTGTAGGACTCGCTCAGATTGGTAGTTATACTTTTTTTGGTGTATTGACCATCAATCTTTGGATTTATGGTTTTGCATTAGGACTTGGTGCCATAGTTGGCAACATCATAGGCAAACGTTTTTTAGCAGGTATGAATGTTAAGCAGTTTAGAGTACTACTGATCTTATTAATGGCCGTTAGTGGCGTAGTGATGATTGTCCAAAACGTCGAGGTTCTTTAGCTAACGATACTGGTTTAAAAACAAGCCACGTTGACTTACGCAACTGTGCTAAATTATCGATATTCGATAATTTGGCGAAAATGTTCTGCTGAGGAGAGCAATTCTTGGTACACCATAATAATTATAAAGTTGAAAGCAAGTCCGTGTGGACCGTTTTTCTTATTTTCCTGAGATTGGGGTTAACCTCATTTGGTGGTCCTGTCGCCCATTTGGGCTATTTTCGCGATGAGTTTGTGACACGACGAAAATGGCTAACTGAGAACAGCTATGCTGACTTAGTCGCGCTTTGTCAGTTTTTACCAGGACCAGCGAGCAGCCAAGTTGGTATTGCCATAGGATTATCTCGATCAGGATATTCTGGTGCTCTTGCTGCTTGGGCTGGTTTTACTTTACCTTCTGCTATAGCATTAATCCTATTTGCCATGAGTATTACCAGTTATGGGGATATTATTCCATCTGGCGTACTGCATGGTTTAAAAGTAGCGGCAGTGGCTGTGGTTGCACAGGCAGTATGGGGAATGGGTCGAAACCTCTGCACCGATGTCGCTCGAATCTCTATTATGGCTCTGGCCACTTGTTTTGTACTTTTAGTGCCCTCTGCATTAGGCCAAGTTAGCGTCATTGCTATTGCTGCCATTATTGGACTGATATTGTTCAAACCTGAAAAAACGATGGCTCACGATTCTCTGCCTATTACTGTCAGACGTCGGGTTGGTTTATTTTGGTTATCCTTATTTTTTACACTGCTAATTGGCTTGCCGCTGCTGGCCACACTATATCCAACCCATACGCTCTCTATGATAGATACCTTCTTTCGCGCCGGATCGCTCGTGTTTGGTGGAGGGCACGTAGTGTTACCATTATTACAAGCTGAGGTTGTTCCAGCTGGTTGGGTGAGTAACGATACTTTCTTAGCAGGTTACGGAGCCACGCAAGCAGTACCAGGACCTTTATTCACCTTCTCAGCGTTTCTTGGGAGTTCGATGAACCAAGCTCCTAATGGTTGGTTGGGCGGTATGGTTTGTTTATTAGCTATCTTTGCGCCATCGTTTTTGTTGGTTATGGGTGCCCTGCCGTTTTGGGAGAGTCTACGACAAAATTTGCGGACACGAGCTGCTCTGTCTGGCGTCAATGCTGCGGTCGTTGGTTTGCTACTGGCAGCGCTTTATCAACCTGTATGGACAAGCGCTATCTTTGAAGCAAAAGATTTTGGTCTGGCATTGATCGCATTGGTTGCTTTAATATTCTGGAAATTACCAGCTTGGCTAGTCGTTATAAGCTGCGGAGCTGCTGGATGGTTACTAACATTATAAGATGAAAGTAAACATGAAAGAGCTATTTGCAGAGTTTGTTTAATCGCATTGTGGCAATCCTATATTCGTAAAGTCATTACGCTATTTAAGACTCGCTTAGCAAAAAATCTAGCAAAGTGGGAACATTCTCTCTAGCACTGCGTCCAGCACCAATCAGAGTGGCAGAACCTGGGCTTGCCCAGTCACCATAACCAAATAACCATAACCGAGGCTCCTTGACCGCTTGCCCATCTTTAACTTGCACTTTTCCATCAGCTTCTAAGACATTTAAAGGTGCTAGATGGTCAAGATTTGGTTCAAACCCAGTACACCAAATAACGGCATCTATCGTTTCTTCACTACCATCAGCCCAAATGACGCCTTGTTCAGTAAATTGGTTAAACATAGGTACTGAATGTAAAACCCCTTTGTCACGTGCCGCCTTGACGGGAGGCACCATGACGATATCACCGATACCGCCCTCAGGATCACCATTATTGCTGCCAGTAATACGTGCTGTTGCTCTTTCAAACAGGACACGTCCATCGACATCATCGGCTAAAAACAATGGGGGCTCACGTGTTACCCAGCTGGCGTTAGCCACTTCAGCCAGCTCCGCATAGATTTGTGCACCTGAATTACCACCACCTACTACCAATACGCGCTTATTTCTGTAGGCGTCTGGGCCTTCATAATGCGCGGAGTGGCATTGCTCCCCAAGATACGCTTGCTGACCTTTGATAGAAGGAATTATAGGATTGCTCCAGGTTCCCGTTGCGCTCACGACGGTTTTTGCCAACCATGTAAAACTTCCATCAGTCACCCGTAAGCAATTGTTTTCATCATCACGCTGTACGCTTTGGACTTGATAAGGTCGGTAGATTGGTAACTTATAATGTTCTTCGTAGTCAGCAAGGTAATGGATGACCTCGTCTCTATGGGGATACTCTCCATCTTTTGCTTTTGGCATCAAGCGACCTGGCAAGGAGCTCATAAGAGCAGGAGAAAATAGGCGTAACGATGGCCAAGTATGCTGCCACGCGCCGCCACTTTGGTCTTGATTGTCAAGAATGATGAAGTCAAGTTTCGCACGTCTCAGATAGTAGCCAACGGCTAAACCGGCTTGACCACCGCCGATAATGATGGTGTCGAATACTTTAATTGACATAATGCTCCTTAGTGTCTGCTACCAGAAAAATCAATTGCTCATACTGAGGCTTGCTTTTTACTCTTCAGATCTTAATTGAAGACATGTTTTGACGAAATTTTTATCGACATCTTGATTCAGCTTATCATGCAAATAATCTTGCATCGCTCCAAAATATCATTTCACTAACTAAAGCCAATAATAACTATTAAAAGACTGTACATATGAAATATTGTATATATAATATTTCATATGTACAGTCTTTTAATAGGGTTAGGTTATGGAACATTCAAATAAGAAAAAGGTATTGTTTCTCTGTACCAGCAATTCAGCCAGATCACAAATGGCTGAGATATTATTAAAGTATAAAGCCGGTGATATTGAACCGCCCCGACTATATCGGAGAGTGGATTGCTTGAGTCAGGCAGCTTTGTCTGACTCAATAAAACTATCATAGTATCGTCTCTCAAACTCAAAAGGCGACACATAACCAATCGTACTATGAATGCGAGTTTTGTTAAACCAATCGACCCATTCAAGGGTTGCTAATTCAACATCACACGCATCCCGCCACTGCTGTTTTAAATATTCAATCACCTCTGTTTTATAAAGCCCGTTAACCGTTTCAGCCAACGCATTATCGTATGAATCACCCGTTGTACCAACAGATGCAATGACGCCAGAATCAGCCATCTTATCAGTATAGCGAATGGATAAGTACTGAACGCCGCGATCACTATGATGAATCACATCTTTAGGATGGTTTCTGTCTGCAATGGCTTGGTTTAGTGCTGCCATCACCATATCAGTGTTCATACGATCTGATACTTTCCAGCCAACGATAGCGCGAGCAAACACATCAATGATAAAGGCAGTATAGACCCAACCACTCAATGTCTTTATATAGGTAAAATCAGCAACCCATAGCTGGTTAGGGCGATGGGCATTAAAGTTACGATTAACCAAATCATCAGCACGCTTTTGACCATCACGAGACTTAGTCGTTATCTTACCTTTACCTCGCCAAACACCCTGCATGCCATGCTGCCGCATTAAACGCTCTACAGTGCAGCGTGCAGGATGTATACCCTCTGCTTTCAACTGTTTCCAGACTTTACGCGCACCATAACGGCATTTGCTGTCCTTCCAAATACGTTTAATCTCATTAAGATAGAAATCGTCATGCTGACTACGCTGTGAACGTTTTTCAGGATTTTCTTCTAGCTCTTTGGCACGATAGTATGTGGATGGAGCAATCGGTAGTACTCTACAGATTGGCTCGACTCCATATTGTGGTTTGTGGTCATCTATAAAATCAACCATTACTTGGGTTTGCGGTCGAGCTCCGCCTGGGCGAAAAAAGCCGCTGCCTTACGTATGATCTCATTGGCCTGTTTGAGTTCTCTGCATTCACGTTCAAG
>NZ_VKLR01000020.1:0-14216 GCF_007280595.1 Psychrobacter sp. YGAH215
TCATATGCTTTTTAATTTGACATGATTTTTAGTTTGAATAGTAAAGGTCTCTTATTTTCTGAAATACAATCTCTTTTTGAAAAATACTGTCTTTTATTAGTGTAGCATAAGCAAAAACCAGATTTATGACGCTCTTTCCTCGTTTGCCTTTTCTTGTTTACCTTTTATAAACCGCTACCTTATTTATGCTTTAACAATAATATTCGATATTTAAGTATTTATACACCTATCGTTACCGCGACTTATCATTGTTAGAAAAATCTGCGGAATTTACTTACAAAAGTAGAATTATAAGTTACTGATTTTAAAGGATTAATCTTGTGAAACATTTTATAGCAAAATACTGTTACACATTTTGGTTGTTTCTTGGTTTAATAACGGTAATGAATCTTATTTTGTCATAGTACTGATGGTCATCACCCTATAATAACTATGATTGCTGTCGTTGTACCTTGTCGAAATAAGCTATTTTTAAACAATTTAAAAGGGTTTAGTCATGATAGATGCAGACGGCTTTCGCGCCAATGTCGGCATCATCTTGGCAAATACACAAGGGCAAGTTCTGTGGGCAAAACGTATTGGTCACAACGCTTGGCAGTTCCCTCAAGGCGGCATCGACCGCGGGGAGACGCCGATGGATGCGATGTATCGCGAGCTCTGGGAAGAGGTCGGTTTACATCCGCGTCATGTCGATCTACTGGCGGTCACGCAAGATTGGTTGCGTTATCGTTTGCCAAAACGCTATGTGCGTCATGGGCAGTACCCTTTGTGTATTGGGCAAAAACAAAAATGGTTTTTGCTGCGCTTAGATGAGCCGAATACTCAACACATCCGCTTTGATGAGGGTAAACCAGAATTTGACCATTGGCAATGGGTCAGCTACTGGTATCCACTCGGACAAGTGATTCATTTTAAACGCGGGGTATATCGTCGCGCCTTGCAAGAATTGGTGCGCGAACTACCGCTTAAACAAGAACTGATTATTCCAGAACAAAACAACCATTTGTTGGTGGAATAAGTATTCAAATAGAAAACAAATTCCCCTATTGATAGCTATTATTCATAGGGGAATTTTTTTATGTTAGATTTGCCTATGCTGGCATTCACGGCTAATAAGCGCTGCTTTGATTTTTTTGTCTGAACTATCTTCTTTACGTAAGGTTAAAATACTTTGCGTCCGCGTTCCATAGCTTGGCATGGCTGTTTTATTCATACTACTTAAATCAGCAGATTCAATATAAATGGAGGACAGTGCGCGCTCAATCTGCTTAGCGACACCTGTTTCGGGTAATTTATTTTCTGGCGCTGGCGTATTATCTGACATCACGGCAACCGCCGCTGCTTGCCAGTAGTCAAGGGCGCTGTTCTCGCTAATCAATGGCAACACCTCTTGGCGTAACCGACCGCGTAGGCGTTCGGTTTTAAACCACCCTTCTTCTGGCTGACCATTGGATATTACGTACAATCCAGCATATAACGGTGTTGGTGCATGACCACGATTATTGACAATCACCGCTTGCGCCGTATCGCCAATAACAAGGTTAAAACCTGCGTAATCTTGCAAACTGATTTGCCGAGCAAATTCCAATGGGTTTAAAGTGCTGGTCAAAAAATCGGTGACCAATTCGCCACGTGAGCGCTCATCATTACTTGCTTGTACGCCATCACGAAAATTTAACACCGCCGCCCAGCGCCCGTTTTGGTCGTAAAAATCGCCATGTTGCTGTTGATGTATGCCAAGCCATGTGCCGCCACTTTGCTTATCGCGCCCTGCATAAATAGGCTTATCCTCCCATTGATGCAGCGGCGCTGTTGGACGCTGTAAAAACTCATCACGGTTGGACAGTAAAACCAACGGCAACTCATCAAATAACTGCCAAGCAATGGCGACGATACACATAGTTTTCCTTGATATAAATATTAAATTACCAGCGCTTAGTTGGTACTCAGCTTTTTATTGGCAGGGTAGCTGATTTGATACGTCGATTGCAGCACTTGTGATTGCTTACTTGGTAAATCAAATTCCCAAGCGACAATACCTTTATGGTCATTCCAGTCTTTTTGGCTAATCGCTGGGGTGTGCGCCGACGTGACTTTAATATTGTCATCACTGCTCACTGGCTCAGCACTTAACACTTGCAAGCGTACGCTGCGATTGTGCTGATTGGTAAATTGATACGCTTGAGTGATGGTTTTGGTTTGCTGACGGTTAAACACGCCTTTATCACCTTGTTTATTCTCATCGGTCAATTGCTTCACCAGCAAACTTGGGTCAATACCGAAACCAATACCCTGCTCTTTTAAATTTTGATAATTATAGCGCGACTGCCCGACATAGTTATCATCACGGTATAGCTGCAACGAGCCATCAGCCCAAGCAGGCGTCAAGAACGGCGCGGATGCATACCAATAAGCGGCGGTCTCGGCACTTGGTGTACTGCGTAGCCAAAGCTTACTGGTG
Organism: Psychrobacter sp. YGAH215; assembly: GCF_007280595.1. Classification (NCBI taxonomy): domain Bacteria; kingdom Pseudomonadati; phylum Pseudomonadota; class Gammaproteobacteria; order Moraxellales; family Moraxellaceae; genus Psychrobacter; species Psychrobacter sp. YGAH215. Next base: position 2,462 of record NZ_VKLR01000020.1, read on the forward strand.
CCAGATTGCTCATCAATGACCGTGCGTACGCGCCTGCCATCACTGGGAATACTCACACGCTGCGGCAAGCGATATTCGGTGATGCCATTTTTGTTTTGACTACTCACAGTAAAGCTCGGTAGTGGCGGCATCTCTGCACCGCCGCCATAATTGTCTCTTGCAGAAGCAACAACGACAGGCGATGCTTCCATCTCCATCATCGGCGCTGCATAACGAGCCAATTTAGCTTGTTGCTGCTCTTCATATAATGACAAGCGCTCAACGTGTGGCAGCTGACTGGTAGTCGTTTGATTGGGATTTACGCTGCTTAAAATAACAGGCACGTTGCTCCAATTCTCGCCGGTTCGTTGAGCGATAATGGCGGAGGCGGTAATATTCAGCTGCTTGCTGTCGGTATTTAAGCGCGCTTGATAGGTCGGCTCCCAACTGGCGCCGCGCACCTGATAATGCAGTTTAACGGTGCTTGGCGTGCGACTGGCGGTGCGAATACTAACTTGGATCACGCTATTCTGTTTTGAGGTCGTACTGCCCGCCAGCAACTGATTGAGCGCATCTTTTGCTTGTGCCTCGCGCTGCTGTAACTCGATAATTCTTTTATTAATATTGGCCGCTTGTGTCTCTAAATCGCGGGCGTTATTGGCCAATGTGCCAGCCGTATTAATTTGCGTGACCTTGGTCAAATTTTGCAGATAGGCTTTGGTTAAGCGTGCCGCTTCTAATTCGGCACTGATATCGGCAACAGTGTTTTTCTGGACTTGTACTTTGCTATCGCCTTGATATTGGCCATATTGACATTGCGCCGCTTGCTCAGAACTCAAGGTTTCGATACTGACTTCACCGACGTTAACATTACCTAGTGCTTGAACGCTAATGCTATCAGCGTCAATGTTCGGCGATAAACAAGAAAAAACCAGCGTTTGCTCGCCACTGCCGTTGATTGGCAAGGTACGCGTGACGCTGGCTAAGCCTTGATAAATAGTAATATTTTCAATATTACTCAGCGCTGCTGGGGCATTGATAGGAACCCATAGCGTCAAACTTGAAGCCATGATGCCGAGCAAGGATAATGTTGGTAAAGGCAGCTGCATAAGGATTCCTTAGAAATTGAAGCACTTTTTTTCATCTTATCGGTTTTTGCTCCGATTTGCTATTGATTCCATGTGCCATCCCCTTATCTATTTATATATAGATAAACTTATCATAGTATTCCCAACGGATGAATTTTGCTATTATGGGCCACATTCCATTATCAATAATATGATGCCTTTATGATGATTCATCCTCAGTTCGACCCCGTAGCGCTGTCCTTGGGGCCAGTAGAAGTGCACTGGTATGGTTTAATGTACTTGCTGGCCTTTGCCGCCGCTTATGGCCTTGCATGGTATCGCAGTAGCAAACGAGATGGCTGGACTACCGATATGGTGTCTGATTTGGTCTTTTTTGGTGCCCTTGGTGTCATTTTGGGCGGCCGTATCGGCTATGTATTGTTTTATCAATTTGGAGAATTGCTACAAAATCCTGCGTATCTGTTTAGGGTATGGGAAGGCGGCATGTCGTTTCATGGCGGCATGATTGGCGTCTTATTAGGCATGTTATATTTTGCCCGTAAATATAAAAAGACCCCTTTTCAGGTGCTCGATTTTATTATTCCTTGTGTACCAACGGGTCTGCTGTTTGGGCGTATCGGCAATTATATCAATGGCGAGCTATGGGGCCGCGTCTCAGACGGTGGCTATAATTGGCTGACTTACTTTCCGCAAGCCGCGGCATTTGATGCGCAGCAATTACAAACCAATCCTGAATTACAATCGTTAATGCTTGAGGTCAATGGCCAGTATTTATTGCCGCGTCATCCATCGCAGCTCTACGAAGCGCTTGCAGAAGGTCTGCTGCTATTTATCTTTTTATGGTGGTATTCCTCAAAACCGCGTCCTCGTATGGCCGTCTCTGCCCTCTTCTTATTGGGCTACGGTCTCAGCCGCTTTATCATTGAGTTTTTCCGTCAGCCCGATGCCGACCAAGGTTTTATTTTACTTGGCTGGATGACTAAAGGCCAAATATTAAGCGCACCGATGATTATTATTGGCCTAATCATGCTGGTTTATGCCTATAAACGCGGTATTTATGATTGGGGAAAACAGGCGGCTTATTAAGCATTAATTACCAAGTAAGATATTAAAAACACGTTTAAATATTGAATGCTATATTTGAATCAGGCAAAAGAGTAGTTTTATGACCAGTAATTATCATAACAGTAAAAATGAGCAAGCCTATTTAGACTTGCTACAATATGTCATGACGAATGGCACTGAAAAAGGCGATCGTACTGGCACCGGTACGCTAAGCCACTTTGGTGCGCAGCTACGTTTTGACTTAGCCGATGGATTTCCCTTACTAACCACCAAAAAAGTCCATTTTAAATCGATCGTTTATGAGCTATTTTGGTTTTTAAGCGGTAGCACCCACGTTGATTATCTACAACAAAATAACGTGCGTATTTGGAACGAATGGGCGACCGCTGACCAAACCGCGCGCTTTAATCGTCCTGCTGGCGACTTGGGTCCCATTTATGGTCATCAATGGCGCAATTATGGCGCCACCAAGCGTGAAGACGGCAGTTATGACAACGATGGCGTCGACCAAATCACTGACGTCATTGAACAAATTAAGACCAATCCTAACTCGCGCCGCTTAATCGTCTCTGGCTGGAATCCAAAGGAAGCCGAGCAAGTTGCCCTGCCGCCTTGCCATACCTTATTTCAGTTCTTTGTCGCGGACAATAAACTGTCCTGCCAGCTTTATCAGCGCTCAGCGGATTTATTCCTTGGTGTGCCGTTTAATATCGCCAGCTATGCCTTACTAACTCATATGGTGGCGCAAGTATGCGGCTTAGAGGTTGGTGAGTTTGTTTGGACGGGCGGCGATTGTCATATTTACCAAAACCATCGTGAGCAAGTTGAATTGCAGTTGACGCGCTCGCTGTATGAGCTGCCAACCTTAACCCTAAACCCTGACATTAAGGATATTTTTGCCTTTACCTTTGACGATATCAGCGTTGAAGGTTATGAGTCGCATCCAGCTATTAAAGCCAAAGTTGCCGTCTAAATTTAATCGCTTTACTTTTAAAAGACCATAAAAAGGATAGGTTATGAGCTATGCCAATACCCAAGTCGCCCAAATCGCTGCTATCAGTAGCAATCGCTGTATCGGCAAGGACAATGAGCTGCCGTGGCATATCTCAGCTGACTTGCAGCATTTTAAAAGCATGACGACCAAACAAAGTGACGGCGCGATACAAGGCATCGTTATTATGGGTCGCAAAACCTTTGAGTCGATGGGCAGCAAGCCGCTACCAAAACGCATCAGCTTTATCATCACCACCCAACTAGACTACGCCGAGCAAAATGGCTTGGTCGGTAGTGAAAAAGCATATGTGATGCATAATTTAGACGATGCGCTGACCCAAGCGGCCAGCCTTGCTCATGGTGCGCACCTTGATACCATTTGGGTGATTGGCGGCGAGCGGGTCTTTAGTGAGGCGATGATGTATACCGACCGCGTCGAGCTGACGCATGTCGATACTGTTATTGAAGATGGTGATGCCTTTTATCCCGAACTGCCAAATGAGTTTGTAGTCACAGCAGAATCTGAGCAAAAACACGATGAAAAAAGTGGCTTAGACTTTAGGTTTGTGACTTATAAAAGAGAAAATGCCGAATAATAATTGTAGTTTATTAAAATAAAAAAAGCTGTCCTAGATAATTCTAAGACAGCTTTTTTATTGTTGGGCTTTACGAGCACAAACTTAAATTTAGCCCATATTGCTTAAACTACTCATGCAGCACTTTATAAATCGTTTTTGCTAATACCGGACCAATCCCCTGCACGCCAGCCAACTCTTGCTGCGATGCGCCAAGCAATTGCTGCATACCGCCGAAATGATTGAGTAAGTCACGGCGACGCTTTTCACCCAGCCCCGGTATGACTTCTAACACCGATGAGGAACGGCGTTTATCGCGCTTTTTACGGTGCGCGGTAATCGCAAACCGATGCGCTTCATCGCGAATATGCATCAATAAATGCAGCGCTTTGCTATCCATCGGCAAATCAAGCGGTTCATGATCGATAAAGTGCAATACTTCCAAGCCTGCTTTACGCCCTTCACCTTTTGCCACACTAATGAGCAACGTATCATTAAGAATACCCAGCTCTGTGAGTACTTCTTTAGCAATACCAAGCTGACCTTTACCACCATCAATCAGCAATAGATCCGGCAATGGCTGCTTCTTATAACGCCGCGTCAGCACTTGCTTCATCGCCGCATAGTCATCACCACCTTGGATATCATGAATCGCATACTGACGATAATCACGGCGACGCGAGCCACCTTGGTCAAAGACCACGCAGCTACCGATGGTCGCTTCGCCCATGGTATGTGAGATATCAAAGCACTCGATACGGTCAATGGTTCGATCGGTAACATCGGCGAGGACATCTTTTAAAGCGCCAAAGCGCGCATGCAATTCTAGATAATCGCCAAGCTTGGTTTTTAGGGCGTTATTGGCATTGAGTTTGGCCAAATCTAACCATTCAGCGCGGTGCTCACGGACGTTGGTTTTAATGACCGTCTTACTGCCAAAGTGGGTAACCAGTGCTTCATTGACCGCTGTTTGATCCGGCAGCTCATGGCTGAGTATAATCTCAGCTGGCAAATCATCGGTTACTTGAAAATAAAACGAAGTAATAAACGCCGATAAATTATCGGCAAGTGGCTCATTACTATCGATATCGGGAAAATAGTTTTTACCGCCAAGCACGCGCCCGCCGCGCACAGTCAGCACATTGACGCAAGTCATGCCCGCCTGACTAGCAATCGCAATCACATCCGCCTCACCTTCTACGGTATAAACGGCTTGCTTTGCCTGTACTTCGCGCAGCATAGACAGCTGATCGCGATAAAAAACCGCCTTTTCAAAGTCTAAGGCTTCCGCTGCGCTCTCCATCTTTTTAATTAACGTCTGATGAATGTCACTCGAATCGCCTTTTAAAAAGCGAATGGTATTATTAACATCCTCGGCGTACTCTTCTGGCGACACCAAACCAACGCAGGGCGCACGGCAACGCTTAATCTGGTATTCAAGGCACGGACGTTTACGCTGCTTAAAAAAGGTATTGGTACATTGACGCATTTGAAACATTTTTTGCATGAGCACCAGCGTCTCTTTCGCCGCATGAGCCGATGGAAACGGCCCAAAAAAGCGACCTTTTTGGTGATTACCCTTACCGCGACCATAAGCCAATCTTGGATAGGGCTTATCCGCAGAGATAAACACATAAAGGTAAGACTTATCATCACGCAGTAGCACGTTATAAGGCGGACGATGCTCTTTAATCAGGTTTTGCTCAAGTAATAGCGCTTCGGTCTCACTACGGGTAATAATGGTTTCGATATTATGAATTCGTGCTACCAGTGCCCGTGTTTTTGGATGGTCAATGGTCTTGGCAAAGTAGCTGTTGACGCGGCTTTTCAATGATTTGGCCTTACCAACATAAAGAATATCGCCATTTTTACCCAGCATTTTATACACCCCTGGCAGATTTGGCAGGCGCTGAATTAAATGCTTAAGGCGGGCTTTTTTATCGTCGACGGGACTCGATGCGGAGACATTGACCATAGATTTTTGACTCTTAAATTAGGGCTTTAACGTTAGTACAGAGTAAAAACAGCACACCGTAAAAACGTAAGTAATATCATATTTATGGGGCAACGGCGGGCATTTTGCAAGCCAAAAATTGGCTTAACCAAAGTCATAAAAAAAGCCAGCATCGAGGCTGGCTTTTTATGGAAAACGTTAAAAATCTAGTGACGGAAGTTTGGCAAAAGCGCTGGAATACCGGGCAACATGCCGACGATAGCCATCACTGTGGTTAAAATGACAAAGGTCACCACAGGAATAATCCAGCGACTCATTTTTGTTAAGCCGGCACTGCGCTCTTTAGATCCAATTAAACCTAAGTTATCCAGTACCAGAGTAATCGACCAACCAAAGGCTGGATTGACCAAAGCAGAAGCAAAGACGACAATCGCCGCAGACTGCGTGGTTTTGCCTTCGCGAGTCATCTCCATGCCCGCTTCAAGTAGCGGGATAAAGACGCCAACAATCAATGCCACGCACATTACTGGCTCCCAAATGGCTAAATCCATGGGGTACCCCCAAACACCAGCAATAATACAGAATAATCCCGTTAATACCGCACCGGCTGGAATAGGACGCTTCGCAATTGCCGCTGGTACAATATAGGTGCCCCATGACGACGCAAAGTTGGCGCCGCCAAGCACAGAGCCTGCCACCTGACGAATAGACGCACTGGTCATGGTGTCATCGATATCCATCAGCACGCGCTCAGTACGTTTCGGATAGCTGATTTTTTGAAAGACCTGATGACCTAAAAAGTCTGGTGACCACATAGCGACTGCCAACACCGCAAATGGCAACACCACGATAAAGCTTTCGACAGTTGGCAAGCCTAACATCCAACCGGTGTTTTCGCCCCACCAATACATTGGATTCATATTTGGTAGGCCAGGTGCGGTTTTAAAGGTAAAAGGCGCGCCCATCGCAAAGGCAACTCCGCCGCCTAACAAACAGCTGAGTGGCACCGCCAGCCAGCGTTTTTGATAATTCTCTAACAGCGCGTATAAGATAATCGTCAATAGAATCACCACAAAGGCGATATGCGACATACCAATTCCTTCCGCCCAAGCAAATAGGTTTTTGACTTGGGATATGGTGCCGATAAAGCCTAAATATAGCAGTAGGCCGCCACACACGCCTTTACTAGTCAAGTTCGCCAGCAGACTGCCGCCTTTACTAATCGCAAGTAACAAGCCAAAAGCACCGATTAGCAGACCAAAGGCCATCGGGTGACCGCCCGCGGCAACGACGATAGGAATCAGCGGAATCAGTGGGCCGTGCGTACCAGCAAGGTTAGCAGTCGGTAGTAGGAAGCCTGAGAATAAAATCACAAAAAACGCCACGATAAGCAATTCATAACGCACGTTTTCTAACACAAAAGCATCGCCCAAACCAAGCGGACCAGCAAAGGTTGCAGCAATGGCGCCCACCATCACCACTTTACCGATGGTCGCTGCCATTGCCGGAATCGTATCCTCATACTCAAAACGATAATCGCGGAACGGCAAATTAGCACGCCAACGTTTTGGTTGCATAATTTTCAGTTCATGATTGAGGTAGGCATTACGATTTTTAAAGCTAGCGCTGGGCTTATGTAACTCTACATAGCTGCCTTGCAAATCGTCATTATCAAAAGGGATTGGTTGCTGCGGGTTGCGCCCTGAGGTGGGAAGCTGTGTACCACTCATCACATTTCCTTATGTCGACTGAGGTTTGCGCGATCCTACTTACCTTATGACGGCGTAAACCAATACAGGGAAAATAAAACCGCTCAAAACAAAATGCGGCTATTGTAAGGCATCGCCAAAGATAATGCGAGGCTTTAACCATTAAAAGATACTATCCGTATCGTTATGAAAAGTATTTTTTATGACTCAATCGGTGATACTTAGAAAATGGTAATGAATGCAAACAAGATAATGGCTTTATCATCGCACTTGCCGTTTCGTTACGCTTTAAAACTGGCGAGCTTCATGGTTTTTCACTATGATAAACATCTTTTTATGACTCATTGCTTGAAAACTTACCTTATAAGCAACAATCCTTGCAGTCATACTTAACTTAATACAATAAAAATAACCCATACCACCAGACTAGCAATATCTAAAAAGGGAATAGGAAATATTGATGAATTTACTGCCTAAAAGACTTGAAACGCTTAAACGTAATGCGAAAAAAAATATCATGCCATTACTGACGCCCTACTTGCTTAAACTGCGTATCAACACTTATGCGCCCTACATCGGCGCTGGTATCAAGATTGAACATATGAACCTAGATCAAGGTTTATGCGTGGTCAGCATGGGCTTAAATAATTTAAACAAGAATATCGTTGGCACCCAGTTTGGTGGCAGCTTATACTCGATGGTAGATCCGTTTTATATGCTGATGCTTATGCACCAACTGGGCAGCAGCTACGTAGTGTGGGATAAAAGCTCACATATTGAATTTATCGCGCCGGGTAAGAGCAAAGTCACCGCGCGTATCAAGGTTAGCAGTGCTGAAGTAATCGCTATTCAAGAGTTGGCAAAAGATGGCGAGCCCGTTTTTCGTGAATACAGCGTCGATATCGTCGATGAGCAGCAAAAAGTCGTTGCTACTGTTACTAAGACTCTTTATATTCGCTTGCGTAAGTACAGCAAATCTAAAGACCAAACCAGCCGCGTAGACAATATTGAAATCTAAAACATTGAAAGCCAACGTATCACGCAAATCTTGAATGAAAACAGCATGAAAGCAGCAATTAAAGCCTAAATAAAAGCGGTAGAAACAAAAACCCCAATCTGGCATCAGCACAGATTGGGGTTTTGTCTTTTTTGGTATGGCCCGCTTATTTATAAATAAACCTATGAATAAGGGCTTGTATCTACTTTTGCTTTGCCAAGCATCAAGCGTCCAATCAGACGACTAAGCGCGGCAAAGCAAACTGGTTCTTAAATACCAGGAGCAGTATCAACTGCTTTAGGTACGCCAGCGTCAGTTTTTTTGTTTGCAGCTGGACGAGCACCAAGTTTTTCGCGGATACGGGCTGATTTACCAGAACGCTCACGTAAGTAGTATAGTTTCGCACGGCGAACTGCGCCACGGCGTTTCACTTCGATGCTATCAATGATTGGTGAATGCAATTGGAATGCACGTTCTACACCAACACCGCTTGAGATTTTACGTACGGTAAACGCTGAGTTTAGACCGCGGTTACGCTTGGCAATTACAACGCCTTCAAAAGCCTGTAAACGCTCACGCTCACCTTCACGTACTTTTACTTGAACCACAACGGTATCGCCGGGTGCAAAGCTTGGGCGCTCAATCAATTGCGCATTTTCGATGACCTGAACCAATGGATGCTTGTTGCTCATGAGAGTTATCTCCTCACATTAGATAATAGAGGCTTGACGCATATCACCTGTTTGTAATAATGAATCATAGCTATTATTAATATCTTGGATTAATAATAACTACAACGTAAATGGGTTATGACCAACGGCCATGATGCTATGACACGTTTTATTGTTGCTCAAAATTTTATTGCTTAACTGTTTATTTATTAACCGCTATTAACGCTATTTTTTATCTGCTTTTGTCAATGCCTTTAACCACTTCGCTTGCTCGACCGTTGGCGTAAACGCTTGCCATAAATCTGGACGCCGCGCTTGCGTACGTTCGACCTGTTGGCTAAAGCGCCACTTGGCGATATTGCCATGATGTCCTGAAAGTAGAACTTCAGGAACCGCCAACCCAGCAAATTCATGCGGCTTGGTATAGTGCGGACAATCAAGCAAACCATCGACAAACGAGTCTTGCTCAGCAGATTTATCATCACCCATAATATCAGGCAGACGACGTATCACACTATCCATGAGCACCATTGCTGGTAGCTCGCCACCGGTCAACACATAATCACCAAGTGAAATTTCCATATCGACATACTGCGTCAGTAAGCGCTCATCAATACCTTCGTAACGACCACATAATAAAATCATGCCGTCATACTCAATCATACTGACCACACTACTTTCGCTGAGCGTTTTGCCTTGTGGTGACATATATATCACCGGACAGTGCGCACTATCGACACGGCAACCGTGCTGACTGGCGCGCAGGCGGGCATCCTCAATTGCTAGGGATAATGGCTCAGCCATCATCACCATACCAGGACCTCCACCATACGGGCGCTCATCAATACGGCGATAATTATCCGTAGTATAATCACGTGGATTGATGCATTCAATCGTGACTTGCTCCTGAGTGACTGCCCGTCCCGTGATTCCAAACTCACGAATCGTGGCAAACATTTCAGGGAAAATACTAATCACGGCAAAATACATCAGATCTCTACTTGCATAAACACTGCGTGAATGACGTTTTTATCAATCAAAAGAAATTACGATTAATAATCACTTTGCCATGCCACAAGCACGGTTTTCTCAGCCAAATTGACCTCAATCACCGTTTGCTTATGCCAAGGTATCAGGCGCTCCTCGGCGTCCAAACTGTCTGACGTTGCCGCGACACGCATGATGTCATGGGCCCCGGTTTCAAACATTTCAGTAATCTCGCCTAAGTTTTCGTCCTGCTCGTTTATCACGCGCAGGCCAACCAAATCTGACCAATAATATTCGTCTTCACCGGTTTCTGGCAAAACGTTTTGCTCAACCCAAATGGTCACGCCATTCATGGTCTCTGCAACGTTACGATCAGGGACTTGCTCAAATTGAGCGACAATGCCCGTCCCTTGCTCGCGCCACGCCTTTACGGTTAAAGGCTTCATGCCAGTAGCAGTTTTCATCCACCAAGGCTGCATGTCAAAGATTGCCGTGCGATCATCCGTGTCACTAAATACCCACAGCCAGCCTTTGATGCCATAAGGCTTTTTTAGCTGACCGATTTTCATAAGCGCACTAGCGTTTGGAACAGATGACATAACGGCTAACCTAACGATGACTAAAACAACAATGATAGATACAGCAATGACTAAAAAACGAGGATAAATACAATTCAATCAACAGCGCTAAGCGCAATCAAAAGCCATAAACAGTTAATGGCGCACCCTGGTCAGACCAGTTACGCTATGTTTTCTAAAGTCTGTTGAGACTGCCATAGACCAGCTATCAGTGCCTCAGTGACGGTACAAACTTAAGCAGTTGCTTCAGTTTGAGCGGCAGACTTGTTATAAGCTTTTGCTAATGAAGCAACGCGATCTGAAGGTTGTGCACCTTTAGCGATCCACGCATTGTACGCTTCCATGTTTAGGCGTACTGCTTCTTCAGACTCTTTAGCGAGTGGGTTAAAAAAGCCGATGTTTTCAATGTAGCGACCGTCACGCGCGCGGCGTTGATCAGCAACAACTACTTGATAAAATGGGCGTTTCTTGGCACCGCCCCGTGCTAAACGAATAACAACCATGTGAATTCTCTCTTTCGCAGGTATACCAAAAAGGGCATAATTATAGCACAGTCTTATTTTATTGAAAACATAAACCGTGCTTATTTAATTATTTATTAACAATAGCTTAAATGGTAAAGCATGTAAAATATAATTCAAAATATCTTGTCTATTATAGGGAAAAAATATTATTTCAGGCTTGAGTCTTCTTGCAAATTGACTATCGTAAAGCAACCTGTCTTATTATTTGATTATGCTATGCTACCAACAATAGCAGTGATAGAAATTCATAAAACATAAGCTTGTAAGCGCGCATACAGCGAGTTACTTTTTATCTAAATATTTAATTTATATAGACATTCAATAAAAATACCCCACTCTCAACTTGAAATAAGCAAATCAAACTGAAGAGGCGGATTACCAAGTTTTTTGTTGAGTACAAAGCACAGATTGTGTGAAAGAATCTTACGAATCAATCGATGAGACAAATGCCATAAATCTCTTGCTCTCACTCTTTGTATGTTAAATCGTTCTGATAGCTGACCAATGACTGTTTCAACGATACGGCGGGCTTTCATTAGCCGCCTTACCACAGGTTTGGGTCTATCCTCTTTCATGTTGGCTCTGAGTGGCGTTTGTAAATCCACGCCTTGAGCGTCGTAGTACGATGTCAGACT
>NZ_VKLR01000021.1:0-95876 GCF_007280595.1 Psychrobacter sp. YGAH215
CTACGTAAAAGTATTTTGATGTGTTCTTTCTCGCTAATGGGTGTTTATTCAGTGCTAAAGCACTTTGTAAACGCTCTTCCCTTTCGACTGGGTGGCATTATACGCGCTTTTAGTAGGGGGTCAAGGGGGTTTGAAAATTTAAATTGATATATCTTCTAACCCCTTGATTGCTTAGGATTTAAATCTGATTTTTTGGCTTTAGTCTTACATTTTACTCTTTAAGGTGGTTACGATACCTGATAATGCATAGATGATACCGATGGCTAAAATGCCTACTGGGATATCATATAAGATGATACTCATGACCAATACGCCAATGATAAGCACAACAAATGGCACTTTCTTTTTATCGAACTCTTTAAAGCTATAGTATTTAACATTACTGACCATCAATAAGCCGCAGATAACCACCCATGCCGCAAATAAGAACATGATGGCAGTATCGTATTGTCCGACCCATTCATTATGATCGACCGCAACCATGACAGCGGCGGTAACCAAGATAGCCGCAAGCGGACTTGCCAAACCGACGAAGTATTTTTTATCGACTATACCAACTTGCACATTAAAACGTGCTAAGCGAAACGCGGCGCAAGCGGTAAAGACGAAGGCGCAACCAAGACCAATACGACCTAACGGCTCTAAAGCAAAGCTATAAATCAGGATTGCAGGCGCAACGCCAAAAGCCAACATATCAGCGAGTGAATCATACTGCTCGCCAAAAGGACTTTGCGCATTAAGCATACGCGCAACACGCCCATCGGCACCATCAAGGATAGCGGATAAGAAAATCGCCAGTGAGGCTTTATAAAACTCGCCTTGGGTACTGGCTAAAATAGAATAAAAACCCGATAGTAAGGATAAAGTGGTAATCAGATTCGGTGCTAAATAGACACCGCGACTAACCACACGCTTACCTTCGGCAACCTCTGCTTCAATCACCTCAAAGGTCAAACCATCATAATTGTCATTATCCGCTAGGCGAATATTGAACTCATGCTCATCGACAAAAGGCGGCTGAGTGGCAGCACTATCCTGTAAGAGCGGCTCTTTTACCAAACCGTCATTCATAACCTTGTCGGTTACCAGACTGTCCTTTGCAAGGCTATCTTTGCCCATACTACTTGATGATTGATTCGTCGTCATAACGATATCCTTATTCGCCGACCAGCCAGCGCACATTAGTGGCACTATCAGGAGACATGTCTGGGGCATCCGCAACTTTTAACACCGGCTGTAAGAAACGCAAAATCTCACGTGCGTGATTGTCAAATTGCCAAGGCGGATTGATAACGAGTAACCCTGTACCATTTAGACCAACAGCGATGTCGTTAGGATAGATATTGAGCTCGCAGACCAATTGACGTCTCATTTCAGTCCGTTTTAGCTTTTTGTAAAACAGCTCAACCGCTTCCATGTTTTTAATTGGATACCATAACGCGTAAGTACCTTGTGGCCACTTATTATAAGAATGTACCAATAGGTCAATCAGGCGGGTGAAGTCTTTATGCTCTTGCTCGTAAGGCGGATCAAGAAAAATCAAACCGCGCTTCTCTTTTGGTGGAATCACCGCAGCGATACCTTCAAAAGAATTGCGATGATGAATACCAATCGGCAATTTATGGAGCTGATAATTTAGTGCATCGTATTCACTGGCTTTGGCTTCAAACGCTTCACCGCGCACGCCGGCATCAGGATTTTTTTCAACATGATGGGCAATCCACCAAGGTGAACCAGGATAGACTTTTTTATCATACGTGAAACGCGCTTGCTTAATGCTTTCCATATAGTCTTTGACGGCCGCCGGTGCTTTTTCGATGTCGGCTTTTAACAAAGCTTGGATACCGCCTTTGGCTTCGCCTGTTTTGCGCGCCTCTTCACTGCCGAGCGAATACAGTCCACGACCACCGTAAGCATCAAGCACATAAAAAGGTTTGTTCTTTTGCCCCAATTGATTCAGCAGTTGTACCAATAAAATGTGTTTAACGACATCGGCAAAGTTACCGGCATGATAGGCGTGTTTATAGTTCATAAGATCAAAAGTTTAAATAAGAAAAATTGCATCTATGGTAGCATAGGCAGAGTAAAAGATAACGATGGTTTTGGTAAAAAGGCATGGATTGGCTGTGTATTGACAGTGAATGGCATGTTTATTGATAACGGCGAGGCAAAATGACGCAGATTATTAGCAATCTTGAAGTGACACAGTTAGTCGTCGATCATCCGATTGGAGCGGATAACCCGCCACTACTATACCCACCTAGCGATGACGAAAGGCAAACGCTACTCACTCAGCATGAATTACAATTTTCGGACTTTGATGTCGATTGGCAAAATAAGCTAACCGATAAACAGCTAGATACGTTTGTAGACGATGGCTGGATGATTATTGACGATGTGTTTGAAAATAAAGCGCTATTGGCTCTGCAGTCTGAGAGCGGTTTTATTGACTATCGTGACGCCGAGCTGACGGCTGGCATTCGGGTTAGCAATATTCGCGGTGATCGCATTCGCTGGATTACCGAAAACTTCTTTGCAGGCTACTATTATTTACAAAGTATCAATGCGCTTGCTGCTTTATTCAATCAAAGCTTGTTTGCTGGTATTCGCCATAGTGAGGCACATTACGCTTGTTATCCGGTAGGTTTTGGCTATCAATGGCATAGCGATAATCCGGCTGGACGTGATGAGCGCGTTATCTCGGCGGTGTTTTATCTCAATGATGATTGGCGTGATAGTGATGGCGGTGCGTTAGAAGTAGTCGACAAACATGGCATCAATCATAATGTCATGCCTGTTGCCAATCGACTGGTCATATTTGATAGTGACTTACAACATCAAGTACAAATTGCCCATCGGCAGCGTTATTCTATCGCGACGTGGATGCGCCGTGATGGTTTGGTGCCTTTTGTTGAGGATAATATTTAAATATCGTTATATTTATATACTATTCTTCACAAGCGCCGCTTATTTAATTACTCTATCTATCATTTCATCATAAAAAAGGTTTCTCATGTCAGATATGGATAAAGACCTAGTTTCTCAAACCCATCAACAACAAACCTTAGATTTAAGCATCGCCCTACTTGAACGTCCTTCTGTCACCCCCGATGATGATGGCTGCCAAGACATATTGTCAGAGCGCCTGACGCAGGCTGGGTTTGATTGCGAGTTTATGTATTTTGGTGAGAGAAACCAAGGCGGCGAACATGCGGAAGTCAAAAACCTCTGGGCGCGCCGTGGCATCACCGATCCGGTTATTTGTTTTGCTGGTCATACCGACGTCGTGCCTACGGGTGATGAAAACAATTGGACTTATCCGCCATTTACACCCACCATTGCCGATGGTTATTTATGGGCGCGCGGTGCCGCTGATATGAAAACCGGCATTGCTGCTTTTACCGTTGCCGCCGAGCGTTTTGTCGCTAATCATCCTCAGCACAATGGCTCTATTGCTTTTTTAATCACCGCAGATGAAGAAGGCCCGTCCATCAATGGGACGGTGAAAGTCATTGAAACGCTTGAAGCGCGCAATGAGAAAATCACCTATTGCCTCGTTGGCGAACCCTCAAGTACCGACACGCTTGGCGATATCATTAAAAACGGTCGCCGCGGCTCATTGGGCGCCGAGCTGACCGTCACTGGCAAACAAGGTCATGTTGCCTATCCGCATCTGGCTTGCAATCCGATTCATGCGGCAATGGCGGCATTAGCAGAATTAACCAATGCCACTTGGGATAACGGCAACGAGTATTTCCCTGCGACTTCTTTGCAAATCTCTAATATCAATGGCGGTACAGGCGCAACCAACGTTATTCCTGAAACGCTAACCGTTATCTTTAACTTCCGCTTTTCCACAGAAACGACGGAAGAAGAATTAAAAGCGAGAACTCATGCTATTTTTGATAAGCATTTTGAGAACAGCAAAGCCAGTTATGATATCCAATGGAAATTATCCGGTCAGCCATTTCTAACCCCTGAAGGCAAACTCGTATCGGCCTGCCAGCAAGCGATTAAATCTGTGACTGATGTTGATACTACGTTATCTACTTCTGGCGGTACTTCAGACGGACGCTTTATCGCGCCAACCGGTGCGCAAGTGGTTGAGCTTGGCGTACGTAATGCGACGATTCATCAGGTGGATGAAAAGGTAGAAGTAGATGATTTGGGCAAATTGGCGCAGATATATGAAGGGATTTTGGAGAATCTGCTGCTTGATTAGACATAACCTATAGAAACAAAAAAAGCGCCATCTGCTTCGTATTTGGCGCTTTTTTATTATGATCTTTTATCGATAAGGACTTGAACAACACAAGTCAATTAAGCTACTTACTAGCTTCACTCAATCCCTATATAAACATCCACTTGCCCATACTCTAAATTACCATCAATATAGTGCTCAAAATCGACATTATAACTACGAGTATACTCACAGCTTGGGTCGTTGAAGTACTCCCAAGCCTTCTCCCACGCATTCATGACGGTATTAGGCATATTACCTGTTTCTGAAAAGACTAAGTATTTCCCTGCGGGAATGGCTATTGTTACAAGATTACTCTTATTGGCGACCGCCGCATTATCCGGCTGCGCCTGCTCATTGCCCACTTCCCAACCAGCGACAACATCAAACGCCCCTACTAAATCAGCACTTTCATAATTGTGGTAGATACCATAAATATCCTGATCTTCAGGCAAATCACCCATGTAGTTTTGATAAAACTTTTGCCATAAGCGGCCTAATTTTGCCGTTTCGTGGCTGATTTCAGCGTGATTGGTGGTACGTACGCTAATACCCTTGCAAGCTATCGCTTCGGGTAGCTCTTTAATTTGTGACGTCATGATGCTGCCTGCCCTGTTGTGCTGTGTGATTTTTATTTGATGTGCGATTAAATGAGCATAACTGCCTTAATCCGCTTCATCAATCCAATTCATTTGAATGGCTTCTAAGATACCCTCGTTTGATTTTTGCGGATCATCATCAAAACCTTCTAGCTCCGTCACCCAGCGGTGTAAATCAGTAAAGCGAATATACTGCGGATCGGTCTCAGGGAATTTTTCATAAAGCTCAATAGCGATATCTAAGCTGTCTGTCCATTTTAGTTTTTGCGGGCTCATGGTAGCTCCTTAACTGTTATTTATTTTATAGTTTTCATCAAACTAGAGATTAGTTTGACCAGTTGTTTGTATAATGTTTGTCTAACGCTTTACTTGCTCACTTACTAACCCCCTATCCTATCAAAATTCGCCAACTGATTATAGACAAGTTCGTTATACCGCCTTTGTTGCTTTAACTTTTCGCTTTATCTTTTTATTTTGTTTCTGCAGATTTAATCGCTACTTGATGCTGATTCCAAGAAACAATGACCTCATTTGTCTGCTCACCTGTCATATCCAATATCTCTGGTGCGCATTTGCCTTTTTTATCGTTTAAGACAAATTTAGTCATACCAACACCCATGAGCTGATTTTTTACCAAAAAGCGCGTTTCAAAATAGACGTATTTTTTATCCCAACCGACAAGCGTACTATTTACCGTCATTTTATTCAGGAATTTAATTTCTTTGAGATAGACCATTTCTTGCATGGCAATAATCCAGCCGAGATTTTTAAGCCCCTTTTGATGACAGCAGGCCATCAGCCATTTAGTGATGTTTAACTCGATAAAAGACAAGTAGCGGTAATTGGGCAGATGGTCGCGAAAACCCATGTCGTGTGGCAATACGCGATAGTGGCGCACAATTGGTTTGGTTAATGTCTCGACACTTAGGTGTTCATTAGCCGTTTGCTGTTTAAGCTGCTGCTTTAATAAGCTGACCATAATAAAAAAACGTATCAACATGTTCATAAAGGAAATCTCTGCACGGTTATTCTGTATGAATTATGAGTAAATATAGCTTTGATAAATGCTGCCTACCTTAACGCAAAAAAAGCCACCTCAGTGACTTTTTCGTGAAAATATTGCTAGTAGATGATTAGCAATTAATGACCGCCGCCATTGATACTACGTACCATCTCTTCAACCATTTTCTTGGCATCACCAAAGATCATCATGGTTTTGTCCATATAGAACAAGCTGTTATCAAGACCTGCATAGCCCGTACTCATTGAACGCTTGATAACCATGACCGTCTGCGCTTTATTGACTTCTAAAATTGGCATACCAAAGATTGGGGATGATGGATCATCTTTTGCCGATGGATTGACGACGTCGTTGGCACCAATGACTAAGACCACATCAGTACTGGCAAAGTCGGAGTTAATCTCATCCATCTCAAGAATGTCATCATAAGGCACGTCAGCTTCCGCCAATAGTACGTTCATATGGCCTGGCATACGACCAGCGACCGGATGAATGGCAAAGCGCACATTGACGCCTTCCTCTTTTAACAGCTCATACAATTCTTTGACCGCGTTTTGAGCACGGCCTTGCGCCATACCGTAGCCCGGTACAATCACCACACTGCTGGCATTAGACATGAGGAAACCTGCGTCTTCTGCCGAACCTGCTTTGTAGTTTTTAGGTGCGCCATCATCTGCGCCTGTAGCGGCAGCTGCCGTACCCATACCACCAAACAAAACGTTTAGTAGAGAGCGGTTCATGGCTTTACACATGATGTAAGATAAAATCGCGCCTGACGAACCAACGAGCGAACCTGCGATAATCAGCATCGAGTTGCCAAGGGTAAAACCGATACCCGCTGCTGCCCAACCTGAAAATGAGTTCAATAGCGACACAACCACGGGCATATCACCGCCACCGATTGGCGCAATCCACATCCAACCAAATATTACGGCTAATACTGCCATCGCATAGAAAGCTGGCAATGAATCGGTCATAAAGTAGACGATACCAAAACCAATCATAGCAATAAATAGAATCGCTTGTACCGGTTTTACCCAGCCGCCTACTAGGGTTTTTGCCCAACTTTTTGCGGCTAATTTACCAAAGGCAAAAACAGACGCTGAGAAAGTAATCGCACCAATAAAACAACCAATAAACAGTTCAGCACGGGCGACTGCGCCATGCTGTTGCTCAGTATGCAGTACGGTCGCTAAGGCAATCGCCACTGCTGCCAAGCCTACGAATGAATGCATCAAAGCAACGGTTTCTGGCATCTGGGTCATAGCAACCGTTTTTGCTTTCCACATGCCGACGACTGCACCCAATACCATGGCACCGATGATTAACCACAGCACAGGGCCTTCGGCTAAGAAAAAGGTCGTTGCAACTGCAATTGCCATCGCTACCATACCAAAGCGGTTGCCACGAATGGCGGTTTTTGGACTAGAAAGACCACGCAACGTTAAGACAAAAAGGATAGCACCGATTAAGTAAAACCAATCCGCATTTGCTGCAATCATATTTGTTAAATCGCTCATGCATCGCCTCCGCTTTCAGTCGTCGCAGTTTCAAGCGCTGGCGCTTTTTTTGCTTTTGGTTTAAACATTGCCAGCATACGCTCAGTCACCGCAAAACCACCAAAGATATTGATACTGGCTAAAAATACGGCAAAAGCACCGAGCAAGCTGGTTGGGGTAAACATCGCGCCGTCAATGGTGACGGTTTGTAGCATCGCGCCGACGATAACGATACTTGATAAGGCATTGGTTACTGCCATTAGTGGCGTGTGCAGTGCTGGCGTGACGCCCCAAACGACGTAATATCCGACGAAAATAGCGAGCACGAATACCGTGAAAATCGCTACAAACGGTGTGCTACTCATGGCCGCACCCGCTGGCGCTGCCGCTAAAATAGTGGCAATCATCTAATCCTCCTAAAAATTTGTTCGTGTCTGGCAAATGTAAGGTAATGAAATTCGAGACTGGATATTTAAGGCTTAGCGTTTAGCAAGACGTACTTGATTGTCATGCGTCACTGCTAACGCCCCTTGAATCTCATCATTCATGTCTAAATTCAGTGCCAGCGTTTTCGCTGAAGCGTCGTCTTTAGCTGCAGGAGCCATTAAAGTAGTGATAAAATTAACAAGGTTATTGGCATATAAATCTGAAGACTGCGCCGCCAATTGTGATGGAATATTGGCTGCCCCGACGATACGCACACCGTTTGGCGTAGTAATGGTTTCATCAGGCACGCTGCCTTCGACGTTGCCGCCCGTGCCAGCGGCCATATCAATCAGTACTGAGCCAGCTCTCATTTTGGCAAGCGTTGCCCCATGCACCAAGCGCGGCGCGTTACGTCCAGGAATCTGCGCGGTGGTAATGACGATATCTGCGTTGCTCAAGGCTTTATCTACGACAGCAGCCTGATCTTTGATATATTGCTCAGAGGGCGTCCATGCATAACCGCCCGTGGCTTTGGCTTTTTGCGCTTCGTCTTCGCTCATTGGCACGTCAAGCCATTTACCACCAAGCGATTCCACCTGTTCTTTGGCAGCAGGGCGCAAATCACTGGCTTCAACGACGGCGCCCAAACGCTTCGCCGTCGCAATCGCCTGCAAACCTGCAACCCCGACACCTAAGATGACCACTTTGGCAGGTTTCACCGTACCCGCTGAGGTCATAAACATCGGAAATGGACGCGAGTATTCATTAGCAGCAAGCAAGACCGCTTTATAACCGGCAAGGTTGGCTTGTGACGATAAGACGTCCATATTTTGCGCACGTGACAAAGTACGTGGCAATAACTCCATGGCAAAGACGGTTGCACCTTTGGCCGCATAAGTATCTAGCTGGCTATTGCGATATGGGTCAAGCATACCAATGACCACTTGACCGGCTGTTAAATGCTCAGTTACCGCCGCTGGCAAGTCGTTGACCGTGGTAATAATTTGAGACTGGGTGACGACCTCGGTACTACTGTTGGCAATGTCAGCACCCGCCGCTTGATACAGCTCATCAGCGTAATACGCCGCTTGACCTGCACCTGACTGAATGACGACTTCAAACCCTAGTTTACGTAATTTTTTTACCGCGTCTGGGGTTAGCGCTACCCGTTTTTCACTCGCGCTATCTGCACTAATAACACCAATCTTCATACCGTCTCCTTACTTACGTCAAATGACTATACTCACGTTTAATGACTATCTTTTAACACCCGCAACGCATCTTTAAAAAGCACAGGGGACAAAAAAATCTTTGGTCGTGGTTGGTTAAGAACTTAAGACCAAAGATTATCAATTTAATAAATGATAGCTCCTTTGCCATCATGCCTTTTTATTATAGAGATAACATCTGCAAACTTTCATTGCCTAATGATGACCCACAAGTAAAATAAAAAGTTAGGCATTTACACCATCATCATAACTTTTATTGTTATATTAAAAACTTTTATTTTTTCCAAAAGCGCGCAAAGCCTGTAAGCTATTAGCTCTGAGCCAACGCACAAATTGTTTTGATATTTGACATATGTCTACGATGACGCTTAAAAATACAAAACAGCTACGACTAAGTCAAGATAAAATACTGTCTACCGTATAATAAGAAAACTTGACACTTAATTAGAACGCCCTTTAACTCATTATAAATAAGGACTAACCATGTATTTTTTACTTTCCCCTGCTAAATCTCTTAATGAGAAAGATGCTGTACCAGTCAATCTTGGCAACTACTATAGCCAGCCCGAGCTGATTGAGCACTCGCAAGTGCTAATGAAAAATCTAAAAGCCAAAGAGCCGATCGATTTACAAGAGCTGATGAGTATCTCTGACGATTTGGCGCAGCTTAATGCCAGACGTAATCAAGACTGGGCTTGGAGTACAAATAGTCCCTTTACAGGCGACAACGCCAAACCAGCGGGTTATTTATTTGACGGAGATGTTTATAGCGGGCTTGATATGTATCAGATGGACAAAGATACTGCTATTTACGTTAACGAACACTTGGGTATTTTGTCAGGTCTTTATGGCGTGCTTAAACCGCTCGATTTAATCCAGCCATATCGCCTAGAGATGGGCACCAAGCTAAAAAATGAGCGCGGGGATAATCTTTACGAGTTTTGGGGCGAAAAAGTGACTAAAACAATCAATGCACGTATGGCAGATAGTGAGGACAAAGTTTTAATTAACCTTGCTTCTAATGAGTATTTTAAGGTAATAAAAAAGAAAGCGCTAAATGCTGAAATTATCACGCCAAGATTTGAAGATGAGAAAAATGGTCAATATAAAGTGATTAGTTTTTATGCCAAAAAAGCACGTGGATTGATGGTGAAATACGCAGCTGACAATAAGCTGACCAATGCAGAGCAGCTAAAGCAGTTTGATTTGGCAGGCTATTATTATGTTGATGAGCTGTCTGACGATAAAACGTGGACATTTCGTCGGGATGAAGCAAGTCAGTAGTCTTCAAACAAATATCTAATTTGCATAAAAAAACCCCGATAAGCTCAGCATATCGGGGTTTTATTTTACTACGTACTATAAAATATAGTAGTAAGCATTATAGGTAAAGAGGCATAAATTACATCATGCCGCCCATTCCACCCATACCGCCCATTCCACCGCCAGCACCCATGCCAGCCATAGCATCATCACCTTGCGGTAAGTCAGTAATCATGACTTCAGTTGTAAGCATGAGGCCTGCAACAGAAGCCGCATTTTCTAGTGCTGAACGTGATACTTTTGCTGGATCAAGGATACCCATCTCTAGCATATCGCCGTATTCGCCAGAAGCAGCGTTGTAACCGTAGTTACCACTGCCGCTCTTGACTTCATTAACCACCACTGACGCTTCTTCGCCTGAGTTGGTCACGATTTGACGTAAAGGTGCTTCCATCGCACGGCGTAGGATTCTAATACCCGCATTTTGGTCGTCGTTATCGCCACGTAGTTCAGACAAGGCATTCATCGCACGAACGAGGGCAACGCCGCCGCCAGGGACAACGCCTTCTTCAACCGCTGCACGAGTCGCATGTAGCGCATCATCAACGCGGTCTTTCTTCTCTTTCATTTCAGTTTCAGTTGCCGCGCCTACTTTGATAACGGCAACGCCGCCAGCAAGTTTTGCCATACGCTCTTGAAGCTTCTCTTTATCGTAGTCAGACGTTGATTCTTCAGCTTGACGTTTGATAGATTCAACGCGGTTTTCGATGTCAGCTTTGTTACCAGCGCCATCAACGATAACGGTGTTTTCTTTACCGACCGTGACTTTCTTGGCTGTACCAAGCTGCTCAAGAGTAGCAGTCTCTAGGCTTAAGCCAATCTCTTCAGAGATAACCGTACCGCCAGTTAGCGTTGCGATATCTTCTAGCATGGCTTTACGACGATCGCCAAACCCTGGTGCTTTAACCGCACAAGTTTTTAAGCCGCCACGCATGTTGTTTACAACTAGTGTTGCCAATGCTTCGTTTTCTACGTCTTCAGCAATGATTAGCAACGGTTTGCTTTGCTGCATGACTTGCTCAAGTAATGGCACGATCTCGCGGATATTGCTAATTTTTTTATCAACAAGCAAGATGTAAGGATTTTCGAATTCAGCGGTTAAGCTGTCTTGCTTATTGGCAAAGTACGGGCTGATATAACCACGGTCAAACTGCATACCTTCAACAACTTCCAAGGTATCTTCAAAGCTTGAACCTTCTTCAACGGTGATAACGCCTTGCTTACCGACTCTTTCCATCGCTTGGGCAATCAGTTCGCCAATTTTGGTGTCTGAGTTAGCAGAGATAGAACCCACTTGGGCAATCGCTTTTGAATCATCAGCTGGCGTTGATAGCAAATGGATTTGCTCAACAGCAGCGCGAACGGCTTTATCGATACCGCGTTTTAGATCCATTGGGTTCATGCCAGCGGCAACTGATTTCATGCCCTCAACCAAGATTGACTGAGCCAATACAGTCGCAGTCGTTGTACCATCACCAGCAACATCGTTGGTACGGCTAGCCACTTCACGCACCAGTTGTGCGCCCATGTTTTCAAATTTGTTTTCAAGCTCGATTTCTTTGGCAACCGAAACACCATCTTTAGTGATGGTAGGTGCGCCAAATGATTTATCGATAACCACGTTACGACCTTTAGGGCCTAAAGTTACTTTTACCGCATTTGCTAGAACGTTTACACCGTCCATCATTTGTTTACGGGCATCAATGCCGAATTTTACGTCTTTTGCCATGTTAAATTACTCCACTATTATAAGTATGAGAATGCAATGAAAGGTTTCAATGATATTTTTTTATAAATGTTCTTGGGTATAACTGTTGTTGGCTAAAAATCGTTAGCCAAAAAATGTTAGCCAAAATTTCCTTATTGGCAATTAGCCTTCTAGTACACCCAATACGTCTGCTTCTTTCATAATCAATAGCTCTTCGCCGTCAACTTTTACCGTTTGACCCGCATATTGACCGAACAAGACTTTATCGCCAACTTTTACATCTAACGCGCGAGTTTCACCGTTGTCACGAATCTGACCGTTACCGGTTGCTAGCACTTCACCTTGAGACGGTTTTTCTTGAGCTGAACCAGGAAGCAAGATACCACCAGCCGTTTTTGTTTCTTCTTCGATACGGCGGACGACAATACGGTCATGTAAAGGACGAATATTCATCGATACGACTCCAAAATTTGGTTAGTTAACATAAGGGTTTATTTGAATGAATGATCTCAATACCAAGATCTAGCAGAATGTCTGCTTAAAAACAGCATTCTTTAGATAAGCTTTGAGCTTGTATCAGAAAGTGGGGGCAAGGCAAGTTTGCTTCAAGTGTAAAGCCCAAAAATTTACAAGAATTTTGCACATCCTTACCTATGCAAGCAGTAGTGAGAGTGATAAATAGTCCATTGATTAAATTGCACGCTATTAAAGGCTTGAGCATTGCTTTAAAACAACAAGCCTTCCATCAAATAATAAGGAGAAAATGAGCGATTATAAATGAAGCTTTTAGCAGTATCAGCTCATTAACTTCCTCATTTCTTACCAAGCTTACAGCAAGTTACGGCGTAAGCTCGCTTTAGCTAAACCAGCAACATCGACTACAATAGCCTAACGCTTCACTGTGCCCCTGCCCTTGAAAATGTAACAGAGTATGACAATATATAAGGGTGAGCACATAACAACCCCTATAAATAATAGTTAAATAAAATACAGTAGCTTTAATCGAAACTGCCAATACAGCTTGAAACCAAATTAAGGAATATCCATGAGTTTTTTATCACAAAATAAACAATCCCTAACAACCCATTCTAATAACCCGAAACGCAGCCCCTCTAAAATTTTAACCGCCTTAGCCACTGGGGCAAGCATTGCTGCGATTGGAGCTTTAAGTATGACCGCACCTACCCTTGCCAGCGCCAAAAGCGTTGAGCCCTCAAGCGCGAACTATAGTTTCACCATTGAAGATAAATATAAAGGTACAGCTACCCGTACGTTGAATAAATCTGGTAATACCTGGAAATACAATGTCAATGCTCGCGTTGCTGGTGTCGCCACCGCCGCGCAAAATAGTACCTTTACTATTAACGGTAATAATGTGGTGCCAACTCAGGCCAGCACCACTTATAAACTATTGGGCGTTGGTCGTACGCACAAATTGGACTTTAATCCAAGCAGTAAAAAGGTAGTAAGTAA
Organism: Psychrobacter sp. YGAH215; assembly: GCF_007280595.1. Taxonomy (NCBI): domain Bacteria; kingdom Pseudomonadati; phylum Pseudomonadota; class Gammaproteobacteria; order Moraxellales; family Moraxellaceae; genus Psychrobacter; species Psychrobacter sp. YGAH215. The sequence goes on from NZ_VKLR01000021.1 coordinate 13,519, forward strand.
CTATCGCGGCAAATCGACGACTTTAAATATGGCGCAGCAAGCCTTTGATGATTTAAGCCTTGAGGTGCAAATTCGCCAAGATTTATTAAATGGTAAATTCTCTGGCAACTATTACATGGCGAAAAAAGACAAAATTGAGAAAACGCCTTTTAAAAAATCAGGCAATACTAAAATCACCGTACCAGCAGGTACGTTTGATACCGTGCGTGTGGACCGCGTGCACGATGACAATAGCCGCTCGACCAGTTTTTGGTTGGCGCCAAGCTTAGATTATCTGCCAGTTAAAGTCAGTCAAATTAACGATGGTAAAAAGATGGATTTAGAATTAACCAAAGTCAATTAAGCCCTTATCTTTGTATAAATGGTTAACGTAAAAAAGCGGCGCTCTAAATGAAGCGCCGCTTTTTTTATCCGTATAAAACTTTCTATGTGAATTTTAGCGAGAACGTGGCTGTTTAACGACATTGTTCATTGACGGTAGACGTTTTAACAAGATAAATAACCAGACGTTGATGGTAAGTAACAACACAAAATCAAATAGATAGACCATTATCTCAGCCCAACTACTGCCATAAACACGGGTAAATAGCACCACCCCACTCGCGCCAAGATAAACCAAGGTAAACATACTGTCTATCAATAGCGCATAAGGCGAACGCCCGCGTAATATCGATGGCGTTAAGACCAGCGCCGGTAGCAACCATAACGCTTGCCAAGCGATACCGCCAACGATATCGGGACGGCTAGGATTAAAGACGCTGATTAAAATCGGCAATGCCAATAATCTAAACGCTAGCCAAACCAACCACGTCACCATCAAACGCTGACGTATAGGCGCTATCGGCTTTTGCGCATTAACTATCTCAGGCGTTTTTGCTGCGGGCGTGTCGATATTACTGTCCTGCTTGGATTGGTTAGTGACCATGAGAGATATGTATTTCCTAATTGATAACAGCAAGCGGCAATATATAAGGGTTAATTAACGCTGCCAATTGGCTTGCGCTAAGGCAGACGCGGTAATTGCCAAACGCCGACCTTGGGCAATCGCCAGCTCGCGCTCATCTGCCGATACTGGTTGGTCATGTAACGCGCCGCTGACATGACTTGCGCCATAAGGCGAGCCGCCACGCTGCGTTCTATTTAACGCAGGCTCAGCATAAGGGACGCCCACAATCATCATGCCATGATGCAATAGCGGCATCATCATCGTCAGCAAGGTCGTTTCTTGTCCGCCGTGCATCGAGCCTGTGGCCGTAAATACTGCAGCCGGTTTGTTTTGCAGATTGCCAGCCAGCCATAGGGTGACGGTATTGTCCCAAAAATACTTCATTGGTGCGGCCATATTACCAAAGTGCGTCGGACTACCAAGCGCAAGCCCGCTACAATCTTTTAAATCATCCATGGTGCAATAAAGGTCGCCTTCATCAGGAATGGCAGGCTTAGTTGCGGTGGTTTCAGGCGCGACGGTCGGCACCGTACGAATACGCGCCGTCATCCCAGCGTCTTCAATACCTTGAGCAATGGCATATGCTAATGTCTTCGTCGTACCATAATTTGAATAATAAAGCACCAAAACATAAGGGGCGGTCTGACTCATTAGCAAAACATCCTTAAAAAGTCGTGAAAATGAATGGTTAAAAGCGCGTCAACCACACTATAAATGACCCGCATGAATAATAGATGTGCATATTATGCCCGAGTCATGCATTGACAGCAAACAAAGCCCATTTAGCAATGACGTTTTGTAGATGCTATAGACAAGCATGTAAACCAACGCTGACTCAGTGCATTTTGACACAATTCAGTGGCAGATTCTGCACGCTTACTTTTGTTACACTATTCGCACTCTTATTGCCGTTAAATGGTTGTCATGGAAAATTTACTAAAAAAAATCCCTTTTTTACACCAACGTTGGTTTCAGTTTCTACGTTTTTTGACGCGGCACTTTTTTGAAGACAACTGCCAACAAAAAGCGGCGTCGCTAACGTATACGACGCTATTATCGATTGTGCCTATCTTAACAGTACTATTGATGATTTTGTCGTCAGTGCCAGCGCTTGCGTCGGTCAGAGCGCAGATTTATGAAGTGATATATAGCAACTTGTTGCCGCAATCGAGTTTGCAAGTCAGCAAATATATCAATAACTTCGCTGAAAAGTCATCTAATCTGACCATCATCGGTTCGATGGTACTGTTTTTTACCACCATCATGACTTTGACGACCATTGAGCGCGCCTTTAATCAAATCTGGCGAGTAGAAAACCGCTCTGGTGGCATGAAAAGTATTCTGCGCTACTGGACGATTGTGACATTAGGACCGCTGATTTTAGGCACAGCATTTATCGTCTCAAGTACGGTGCAAAGCTTAAGTTTCTTAAATCGACAAATCGCCGGCTACGGTATCGACTGGTCGTTTTGGATTCAAATCGTTTCTATTGCGGTCACGGTAGCGGGCTTTATTAGTATGTACTGGTTTATACCCAAAGCGCGTGTCCCGGCAAAAAATGCGGCGATTGCTGGTGTCTTTGTGGCGATTATTTTTGAGTTAATGAAGAACCTTTTTGGTACGGTCATGGCGAATTTTACCAGCTATGAGGCCATTTATGGGGCGTTTGCCGCGCTGCCAATATTTTTATTATGGATCTATCTGTCGTGGAATTTGATTTTGCTCGGCGTTGAGATTAGTTATACCTTGACCATTTTTGAGACCAAAGAGGTTTATCCGCGCCACCCGCTCCTAAGTTTGCTTGATATGTTAAATCTCATTTATACCCATCATTTAAAAGGCGAAGCGGTGAGCGAGCAAGCGCTGCGTAATGTCTTAGGACGTAAAGAGCTGCCAAAATGGTATACCTACATTAACTATCTGCAAGACAGCAATCTTATCACCATGACCGAAGAAGAAGATTATGTGCTGAAAAAAGATTTGAGCAAAATGACCTTGTGGGATTTTTATCGTACTCTGCCTTACCCTTTGCCTATCAAAGATGAGCTTGATGAGATGAGCATTGAGGACCAAAAACCTTGGCTGAGCTTATTGGTTGATCGCTTTGAAAATACAGAAGCCTATGCCAAACAGCAATTGGCTTTACCATTGAATATGATTTTCGCTCATAGCGAACCCCGTAAAAAATCTGAGGAAAATACAGCAAATTCAACTAAAAAGACTCGCTCTAAACTCTTTAGAAAATCTAACGAGGCAACCCCTAACTATCTATCTAAAAAAGATAAAGATAGGGATAACGTCACGCCGGACTTTGATCCTATCGCTTATGATAAGGACAGCGACGTAGAATGCGATGAGAATAACAATGAAATTCTCATTCCTAAAGATATTGGCGACAATAAACCTTCTACACTTGACCACAGAATCGGGAAGAGAGACGATATTATTACAGAAGCGGATAAGCCTATAATAAAGTAAGCTTATGTTAAGTAAGCTAACTATCATTTTTTATCTTCGTTACAACATATAAATAAGCTCCTATCATAGGGGCTTTTTTTACTAAATTTTTAAACGATCCTATTTATATGGTAAGGTAATTCCTTTTAAGCCTCGTCATTTAGTGAGGCAATAGCACGGCTTTTTTCAATAGAACTTGTTTAGTTTTTAGGTCATTTTTGGAGCGCATTATATTGGATAAACACCCTAAAAATGGCTGGCTTAAGTCGCTATTGCTCACCCTTATGCACAGGTTAAAGCAATTTGCCCAGCTGTGGTCGCTACAGACGCTATTGGATTTACCCGATCGCCTAAAAAATCTGTGGCAGCAGCTGATTGGTTCTTATTGGTTTATTCCTAGCGCTTGTGTGTTAGCGGGTATTCTCCTCGCGCCCATATTGGTCACCATTGATGAACATTTTGACCGCGAGACGGTTAGAGAGCTAAGTTTTGCTTTTACCGGCGATGATGAGGCCGCTCGCGCTATCATGACCACCATTGCTGGTGCCGTACTTGGTGTCGCGGGGACTACTTTTTCGATTACCATTGCCGTGTTATCAATGGCGTCTTCGCAATTTGGCCCCAGATTGCTGCGTAATTTTTTGACCGATACGCCCAATCAGTTTGTTTTAGGCGCGTTTATTGGCACCTTTAGCTATAGTTTATTGGTGTTAAAAGCGATTCATAAATACGATGTTGCCTTTGGTGTACCGCAATTGGCGGTGACCTTTGGCATTATCATGGCAATTATTTGCGCGTTATTATTGGTGTATTTTGTGCAGCATATGGTGCATGCGATTCAGGCATCGCATGTGATCGAAGGCGCCAGTAATGAGGCGATTAAAAATATTCACTACTGGTATAAAGACCGCTGTAATATCAAGCATCAACGTGATGTTGTGCATCAGGATGTCGAACAGTTTCACACTTGGTCTGCAACGCCGATTTATGCGCCAAGCTCGGGGTATTTACAGCAAATTTATCTTAAATCACTGGTGACGTTGAGCCAAGATTACGCAGGCGTGGTGCAAATCAAAGCCAATCTTGGTGATTTTGTCACTGATAGAAATATTATCGGCTATTTTTATCAGCGCCCAGCCAACCATCCAGACAATCGCCAGCAGACCAACACACCAAAACTTGCTATTGTGCCGCGCGCGCCAGATAGCTTGTTTTGGCAGCGCTTTGCTGGTTGTATCCGTATTGAGCAGCGCCTAAGCCATTCTAACGATATCGCTTATAGTTTAGGACAAATGACCGAAATTGCGGTACGCGCCCTTTCTCCAGGAATTAACGATCCCAAAACTGCGGTCAATTGCGTACAGTCTTTGACCAGCTGCCTTAGCATCATGATGCGTCGTCAGCCGCCAAGCCCCTATCATTTTTATATAAAAAATCCAGACAAGTCGACGTCAAATAAAACAACATCTGATAATAGCACTATTGAAAACTTAAGCCATAAACCACGCGACGCCATATTAGCCGTCGTGACTCATACCCCTAAAATATCCGACTTTATCGATACCTCGCTTGGCGAGATACGGCGTTACGCGACCGCAGACTTAATGGTGTTAAAGGCGCTTTGTCAGGCAATGGTAGACCTTAATTATGCCAAAGTTAATAATGCTCAGCAGCAAACGCTCTTACATGAGCTGACGTTGATTGAACGTGCGGGACAAGACAATCTTAGCTATCAGGCCTTGGTCGATGACTTAAGCGCCATGTGTGCGCAAGCCAAGCAGTTTATTCTCAGCGACAATGACCAACACCAATATTTTGCTTATGTCGCTAAGTTCGATGCTCATATTCATCAAGCTCTACAAACACAATCAAGATAGCGTTTAAAATGATCTTTATAACTAAAAATAAGTTTGCCACTCATAACTGGTAAGCCAGCACAAAAACAACTAAAATAAAACCCCGTTAATCCTCCTAAGTCCTAAAATCGGGGCGAATTTTTATCATTACTTGAGACCCTTTTTATGGCTCCTACCAGCAGCTTGAGCGTACTAGAAATCAGCGCTATTTTTTTATCGATTACTGCCTTACTGACTTATGTCAATCATCGCTTTATCGGCTTACCAACGACTATCGGCGTGATGGTAATCTCCATTTTATTATCTATCGGCGCGATATTTTTGGGCTTTTTAGGTTTTGATCAGCTCATTGATTACGAAGTGAGCTTATTAGAACAGCTTGATTTTACCGAAGTCTTATTGGACGGCATGCTGTCTATGTTGCTCTTTGCGGGCGCGCTACACGTCAATATTGGCGATTTAAAACGTTATAAACTGCCCATTGGTATCCTTGCTTTTATTGGCACCATCGTATCGGCGTTACTCATTGCCGCTGCCCTTTATTTTATGCTGCCGCTATTTGGTTTTGGCCTGCCGTTTTTGTGGTGTTTATTATTTGGCGCTTTGATATCGCCGACCGACCCAATCGCCGTGATGGGTATTTTGGCCTCAGCTGGCGCACCAAAAAGTATTGAAACGGTCATCGCTGGTGAATCACTATTTAATGATGGTATCGGCGTGGTTATTTTCGTGCTGCTGCTCGGTATTTTATCCAGTGGCGATATCCCAACGGCCAATTATGTTGCCCATACCTTAGCCGTTGAAGCTGGTGGCGGTATAGTCTTTGGTTTAGTGCTCGGCGCAGTTTTGTACTACATGCTCAAAAGCATCGACAGCTACCAAGAAGAGGTGTTATTAACGCTAGCAGGCGTCATAGGCGGCTATGCACTCGCCAGCCATTGGCATTTATCAGGGCCACTTGCGATGGTGATGATGGGCTTAATGGTAGGTAATCGTGGACGGGCGCTAGCGATGAGTGATAAAACGCGCCATTATATTGATTTGTTTTGGGAATTAATTGATGAAATTCTTAACGCGATTTTATTTGTCTTGATTGGTTTAGAGGTGGTGATGATTGCTTATTCGGGCAATTTATTTATCGCTGCTGGTTTGACCATTGTTATTGCCCTAGTTGCACGCTTTATCGTCGTCGGCATGACCACCAAAACCTTTCATCGTCAGCTTGATTTGCCAAAAGGCGCGTGGAAAGTGCTGACATGGGGCGGATTGCGCGGTGGCATTTCGGTTGCTTTGGTGTTGCAGCTGCCAGCAGGCGGTGAGCGCGATATTTTATTGGCGCTGACTTATGCGGTGGTGATATTCTCTATTTTGGTACAAGGTTTGAGCGTTGGTAAAGTCGCCAAAAGCATTCGTACCGACGAGAAAGTCGCAGAAATATAAGCTTTACATAGTTTTCATTTAGCCGTTTTAATCAAAGAAATGCCAGTATAAGAGGATAACTTATACTGGCTTTTTTAGGTCTCTTAAACCCGTTTATTGGTTTGTATCACAGCCTAGTTATATCAAACCTTTGCGCTTCATATTGCGATAAACCACGATAACAATAATAATATTTGATATTAAGATGGCAAGCTTAAACCAGTCAAATGGGCTAGCAAACAAATAATAAATCTCAATAGGAATAAATATCCCGTAGCCCAATACCCCAAACCAATACGCCCAGGTTTTGTCTTGCCACAAACCATAAGCTTCAAGAAAGCGCAAACTGGCATAAGCAAAAATGAGCAATAAAAATACTGGCCAATTTCTGCTTGCCTGCTGAGCAATGCGTACCGCACTATCAACTTGCGGCGCTAGCAGTTGCCCAAAGACTTGCTGCCAAGACGCAGTCGCTGTCGTTAGCCAATGCTCAAGGTCACTATGCCAGGACCATAAAGCCCCCGCCCCTAATAGCGCACCAACGCCTTTGACCACTTCATAGATTGCCACCGCTTTGATCGATTCGCTAGAGGTACTAGCGCCACTGCGCGGTGTATGCGGCTGACTGGTTAAATCTTGGTTATTATCCTTCGAGGATGGTAGCAGACTGTCATCCTGTCTGGGCAAATTAGGCAAAGAAAGTCTCCACCACACGACCCTGCAACTGCTCATTAAAGAACGGTGTGTTTTTCCCATTTGACAGCATGGTTTCTGTGGTTACTTGCCACTCAAGATTGGGATCGACCAACACCGCGCCGCCGATACTTTCATACTTCTCACTAATGCCCGCAATTTTTGCGGGGTTCAGACAGATTTTATCGACCAGTTGATCAAGCGTTAATACTTCATCGCGTACCAGCTGACAGGCCAGCGCCATAAAGGTATCAAAGTTTGAGATACCAGGCGTACTCTCAGCAAAGGGTGCTTTTTTAGCGGTACTATTTAGCGGCTCATGATGGCTGCAAATCGCATCAATAGTGCCGTCTTTTAGCCCGCGGCGAATGGCTTGCTGATCGGTATTACTACGCAGCGGCGGTAGCACATAGGCTTGGGCATTAAAGCCTTTTAAATTATCATCGGTTAAATACAGCTGATGCATCGCCACATCACAAGTCACCGGCAGACCTTTGTCTTTCGCCCAGCGCATCAGCTCAATCGAAGACTTACAAGATAATTGGCTAAAATGTGCGGCAATACCCGTTTCTTCTACCATCAATAACTGCGTTGATAAAGCAACCGTTTCTGCAATCCAAGGAATGCCTTGCAAACCATGATACGAAGCGATATAACCTTCATGTGCCACGCCATCACCAGAGAGACTTGGCTCGTCAGGATAAAAGAATACTTTCATGCCAAAAGTCGCCGCATACTCCAAAGTACGCAGTAACACTAAGTCATTACGAAAAGGTCGACGCGCATTAGAAACTGCGATACAGCTGCCTTTTTTCAGACCAGCGATATTTGATGGTCGCTCGCCTTCTAAGCCTGCGGTCAACGCCCCTAAAACATGCAAATAAATACCGCCATCACTCAGCGCCCGCTCACGCAAACCTTTTAATAGCGAGCCATTTTCTAAAATGGGGTTGGTATCAGGTGGAATCACCACATGCAAAAAGCCATTGCCACGGGCCGCACGCCCTTCTGACTCTAACGTACCGTGTTGTTGTTGACCCGGTTCGCGTAAACGGGCGCATAAATCAACCAAGGGAGGCAGTAGCCACATTTCGCGCTCTGACTCAAGAGAAGCCAGCTTATCGGTTACTGTGCTTGGTAGCCCGTCTTTAAATGCTTTTGGAAGTAAGTCGTGCATATGAATATCTGAATTCGTAATGTGAACCATGAGCGTTATTACCGTATCAATAAAATGTGATAAATAAATATAAAACAGCGCAGCAGAGAATTATTGACTCGCCGCTTGATGCGCGCGCTGACCTTCCATAGCTAGCGATAACACTGCCATGCGAATCGCAATGCCATTATTTACTTGCTTTAAAATAACAGACTGGTCACCATCGGCAACGCTTGAGGCAATCTCAACCCCGCGATTCATCGGCCCAGGATGCATCACCAACGCATCGGGTTTAGCCAGTGCTAGGCGTTCAGGCGTAATACCATAGTGTTTATAATACTCACTCGACGACGCCAGCAGCGGCGAGCCGATACGCTCATTTTGTATTCTTAATCCCATAATGACATCACAGTCGGTGACGCATTCGTTCATATCTTCATAAACTTGCACGCCAAAACGCTCAATACCTTTGGGTAATAAGGTACGCGGCGCACAAACACGAATATCTTTAACGCCCAAGGTTTGCAGCGCACTGATATCTGAGCGTGCGACCCGCGAATGCTTAATATCACCGACGATGGCTACAGACAACTCTTCAAATGGCCGCGGTGCTTCACGGTGAATGGTCAGCATATCGAGCATACCTTGCGTCGGATGAGCATGCCAGCCATCACCGCCGTTGATAATAGCAATATCTGGCGTCACTTCGGTTGCCATAAAATGCGCCGCGCCTGACGCTGAATGCCGTACCACAAAGATATCCGCCGTCATCGCTTGTAGATTCCATAAGGTGTCGCGCAAGCTCTCGCCTTTTTTGGTACTGGAGCGCTCAATATCGATATTGAGCACATTGGCACCAAGACGCTTTTCGGCGACTTCAAAGGTTGTACGCGTGCGCGTTGACGGCTCAAAAAACAAATTCATCACCGTATAGCCTTCAAGCTCAGGGCGGTTAATCAGTTGCCCATTATCATCAAAAAATGTCTCTGCTTTGGCAATAATTGCCTGCAGTTGCGCTTTACTTAAACCCTCTACCCCTAAGAAATGGCGAATACTGCCATCGTTATTGAGCTGCGGACGACTGAGCGAGGCGTTGAGCTTTTGATGAATAGTCTCAGGATCAAACTTGGCATAATCAGTCGGCGAAACGGTTGGTGTTGAGCGACTATCGATAGAATTTGACATAATGGCACATCTTTATTGTTAGGTGATATGAGGTGATTATCATTATTTAGGCGTTTTACGCTCGTTAAGCACACAGACAAGGACATTTTGGCGCTTATTTGCTACAATTTAGCGCAATGACAAACAACCTTAAAAGATAGCTTTTGGCGTCTTAGTGAGCAATGGCTCTAGACATATAGCAAACCTTATCAAAAGCCACTTATTAACACCATAAATAAATAATCATAGCGCTAGTGTAGCTGATTTTGTGGTCAGGACAAAGACGCCTTGCTGGGTATTTAAAAATTTGCCAAATTTAGGCAAATTAAAGGTGACCTAACCGTCTCTCAAACCTCTATTTAATTTTTATTCTCATTGGTCTTATTTTTAAAAGTATTTATTTTAATACTATCTATTTTAACCGCCTTTATCAGGAAACCTTATGACAACCTTAGCAAATTATCTAAACGCTGATGCCAGTAACCCGGCACTTAATGACGTAATTACCACTGTGACTGATGTTGGTAAAACCATCTCGCAGTTATTAAGAAAAGGGGCGTTAGCAGATATCTTAGGCGAAGCAGGTAATCAAAATGTCCAAGGTGAAGAGCAGAAAAAACTCGACGTCTTAGCTAACGATTTATTATTAGAGGCGTTGGCAAACAACGCGCATTGTGCAGGTGTTGCCTCAGAAGAGCTCGACGATGCTACCCCTGCCAATGCTGATGGTAGTTTATTGGTATTGTTCGATCCACTTGATGGCTCATCAAATATCGATATTAATATGGCCGTCGGTACCATCTTCTCTATTTTACCGTACCAACGCCAAGGTCAAATCAGTGCAAATAGCGATTTTCTACAAGCGGGTAATCAACAGCTAGCCGCCGGTTATTTGCTATATGGCACCTCTACGGTACTGGCATTAACCATTGCTGATAATGTCGTGATGTTTAGCTTAGACCCTGATACCAATGACTATGTGCTGATAGAAGAAAATGTTCAGATTGATGCGGATACTAGTGAATACGCTATCAACGCTTCAAACTATCGCTATTGGCAAGCGCCTATGCAGCAATATATCGACGAGCTCATCGCTGGCAAGACCGGTGTGCGCGGCCGTGATTTTAACACGCGCTGGGTAGCAGCGATGGTCGGCGATGTGCATCGAATTTTATGTCGTGGCGGTTTATTCACCTATCCATTTGACACCAAAGATGCCAATAAAGCCGGCAAGTTACGCTTGATGTATGAAGCCAATCCGATGAGCTTATTGATTGAGCGAGCGAGCGGCGCTGCTACCGACGCGGTGCAGCGTATCTTGGATATAGAACCAACGGATATTCACCAACGTGTCCCTGTGGTACTTGGCAGTAAAAACGAGGTCGATTACGTTAAAAATCTACATTTAAAACATGCTGATAAATAAATCATTTGCACCCAATTTGATAATACACAGCGTACAGCGATATAAACAATCGACTTTACGCTGATGATTCAAACTCTTTATATTTTAAGCGATCTATTATGGTAGCAAATCCCACCGAGCTGATTACCTCAGATAAAAATACGACTGTCAAACTTATCAAAGGGCTATTGACGCAAGCGCGCCAGCGTAAGAAACAAGGGCAAACCGTCATTGAAGGCGTGCACCTTATCGATGCCGCTCTGCGTAGCGATTACCCATTTGTGCAGATATTACTGTCTGAATCGGCGCACCAGCATTCTGAAGTTCAGCAGCTTTTGACGCGCCTACCGACTTATACGCCTATTTTGACTTTAGCAGATAGCCTGTACGAAGGTATTCGTAGCTTAGGGACTGGCATCGATATCATGGCGCTGATTAACATTCCAGCGCCTAGCCTTAAACCCATCAATGATGACTGCTTGATTCTTAATGATGTCCAGGACAGCGGCAATGTCGGTACGCTACTGCGTACGGCGGCGGCGGTTGGCATTAAAAACATACTTTGTACCAGTGCAACAGCGCAAGCATGGTCACCAAAGACGCTCAGAGCAGGTATGGGCGCGCAGTTTGCCCTCAGCATTTACGAGGGGTTAAGTGTGCAAGATATTTTAGATTTCGTACAAACGCCGCTATTTGCCACCAGCTCACATACCGATACGGTCATTTATCAACATGACTTAAGAAAGCCAATCGCTTGGATTATGGGGCATGAAGGCCAAGGTGTTTGCGACGAGCTAATGCAGTGTGCCACCCCTATCGCCTTGCCGCAGCCTAACGGGCAAGAAAGCCTGAATGTCGCCATTGCAGGCTCATTATGCTTGTATGAAACGTTGCGACAAAGAAATTATATTTAAAATCTAAAGTTTTAAAAGGGTTAAGTGGAAAAATAACTGAATATGAATAAAATTTACTCAGTTATTTTCCGTTTCAAAACCTTGAGAGATAATTATCATATTTGTAAGATTATATATAGTATTACTCAATACCTCTTCAGTATATAAATCTATTTTTAGAAAAACTTTTTAATATTAGTTGTTATCGTATTGCAGCCAGCTAACTAACATAAGCGTTAGTCCTCAACCATTTAGTTGCCAAATACTTAGTTCCTTTAATAACAGGCATACCAGCATGTAGACTCAAAGGTTCTACACTTCCATCAAACTTAGTATTACTAAAGTAGAGTGCTGTACCTTTTTTAGGACGCACTTCAAGATTAATTTTAGGAAAACATGTACCACCCCCTGATTCGACATCTGATAGGTACATTAATAAAGTACCCACACGTTGACCTCCTTTTCCCGTAATTTCCTTATGATTGGGATGTTTAGGATCGAAGAAGTCGAAGTGTGGACGATACTCTGCTCCTTTTTCATAATGTAGCACTTGTAAACCTTCACCGCGAATCTCTGGCCAATGTAATAATGCTTCTATTCTTTTTTCAATTTTCGTTATTAAATCTGTCGCACCTCTTTGAAAACCGCAACTCGTACTAGTTCGTGCATCATGGTCTGCAAAACTACCATCAATAGGGCTAACGACTCTAGAGTTTTTTAGCTTCCCCTCACTACTTTTTATTAGTTGATCACATTCTTTATTACTCAAGAAGCTATCTATAACTGCTACGAAAGGTGGGTAGAAAGTTGAGGTCAACTTCACAGTTCTGTCTGGCAGTGCTATTGAGTTATTACTGACATCTATATAAGGTATATTTATAACTTCAGACTGCTGAGACATAAGCTCATATGCTGCATTATAGAAACCTCTTTCAAAAAGCGTGTTTATTATATTATTGAAAGGTACACCACGATTGATATTCTCTACAATCCATTTTTGCCAACTCGGTTCTAGCTGTAATATCGCGTTCATACTCACTCCTTTTGATTTTACCTATAAAGAAACCATACAACCAATATAACAGTATCTCATAATCATTTATTTAATCAAATATTCATGAAACAACCGAATTAAAAAATTTGATAATAAAAAAACCCGCTATAAAAATAGCGGGTCTTTTTTGCTTCATTCCTTATGCAAGAGGTAACAATTAAATCTTGCTAGTCAGCTCAGGCAATGCCTCAAACAAATCGGCTTCTAAGAAGTAATCAGCAACGCTCGCGATTGGTGATTCTGGATCATTGTTGATAGCAACGATGACTTTAGAATCTTTCATACCTGCTAAATGCTGAATCGCGCCTGAGATACCCGCTGCAATATAGAGATCTGGAGCAACGATTTTACCTGTTTGACCAACTTGCATATCGTTTGGTACATAGCCTGCGTCAACAGCAGCACGTGATGCACCAACCGCCGCGCCAAGCTTATCAGCTAGTGGCTCGATGTATTTAGTAAAGTTTTCACCGTTTGCTAGCGCACGACCACCTGAAACCACGATGCTTGCTGAAGTCAACTCAGGGCGGTCAGATTTTGCCATCTCTTCATTGACGAAGCTTGATTTACCCAAATCTTGAACATTATCGAGTGTCTCAACAGACGCTGAGCCGCCTTCGCTTGCCACAGGATCAAAAGCCGTTGTACGGACTGTTAAAACCACTTTATCTTCTGAAGTCTTAACCGTCGCCGTGGCATTACCTGCATAGATAGGACGCTCAAAAGTGTTTGCGTCTACGACCGCAGAGATCTCTGACAACATGCTCACGTCAAGTAAAGCGGCGACACGTGGCATAAAATTTTTGCCAGTAGTAGTAGCAGCAGCGATGATATGGCTATAATCACCAGCGATGTCAGCAACCAATAGGGCGATGTTGCCTGCCAATTGATGCTCATAAGCGGCGTTATCGGCTAATAGTACTTTAGTCACGCCTTCAGCTTTAGCGGCTGCATCAGCTGCTGCCTGCGCGCCGCTACCAGCGACCAATACATGGACGTCATCGCCTATTTGCTTAGCAGCAGCGATCGTGTTCAAAGTTGCCTTTTTTAGACTGGCATTGTCATGTTCTGCATATACCAAAATTGCCATTGTTTTTATCCTTTATTTATTCGTATCATCTATTCATGCGGTTGTTTGTGTACAAAACGATTTATCAAATCAGCTTAAATATGAAACCTTTTAGATAACATCATTTTGCACAAGATATGCCGTAGCAAAATATTAAAAGACTCACGCCTTAGATAACTTTTGCTTCATTTTTTAGCTTATCGACCAACTCGTCAACTGAACCTACCTTGATACCCGCTTTACGCTCAGAAGGTGGCACGACTTTGATAATTTCTTGCTTAGAAGTCATATCGACACCGAAATCAGCAGGTGTTTTTTCATCAAGTGGCTTTTTCTTTGCTTTCATGATGTTAGGCAATTTTGCATAACGTGGCTCATTTAAGCGTAAGTCAGTGGTGATAACCGCTGGTAGCTCAAGTGCTAGGGTTTGCAGACCACCGTCGATTTCACGCGTGACGTTGACTTTGCTGCCTTCAACTTTTACTTCTGACGCAAAAGTACCCTGACCGATACCCATCAATGCTGCTAACATCTGACCAGTTTGGTTGTTGTCGTCATCGATGGCTTGTTTACCCAATAGGATAATATCCGTAGACTCAGATTCAGCGATATTCTTAAGGATTTTAGCAACTTGTAATGGATAAGGTTTTTCGTCAGATACAACCAAAATCCCACGGTCAGCACCCAAGGCTAAAGCTGCACGAATTTGCTCTTGTGATTCTTTTGGACCGATTGAGGCGACGATGACTTCATCAATCACGCCCGCTTCTTTTAGACGAACGGCTTCTTCAACAGCAATTTCATCAAAAGGGTTGATTGACATTTTAGTGTTAGATAAATCTACGCCCGAATTATCAGCTTTTACACGAACTTTTACGTTGTAATCAATGACACGCTTGACCGCTACTAATGCTTTCATACGTTCCTCGTTTATTAATGTTATGAATTAAAAATTACCAATTAAGAACCAAAGGTTCATTTTTTTCAAACTGTGATGCAAATTGTCGTTCAAAATACTACTAAAGGTTTTTACCACATTAGCATAGATTTAAACATAAATATGTATAAGCCGCTCACCCAAGATATCGCGGTATCATATTTATTATTCGCTAGTCGTGATTTATTATCGGTATTTACTCATCTAAGTATTTACCAATAACAAAAGTATACCAGTAAACGATTAAATCCTGCTAAAACTAAGCCAACCGTTATTATCAGACCCGTCTATCTTGCGTGAGCTCAGGACTAAGGTCAAGACAACGCCGTGAATAATGCGTCATAAATTTGTCACCATTGTTGCAAAAACAGTCTGTAAGTGCCTAAATAGAAAGTTATTTGACGTCTTAGATTAACACATGAAGTGCAATACCAAATGCAAGGTGAAAAAAAGACCTAGATGCGCTAGCATCAAAGTTTTTATCCACCGACCAAAGTGAGATTGCAACCATGAGCTATACGCATCTAAGCCTAGGGGAACGATACCAGATTTATGCCCTAATAGGGGCAAAACATAGTATTAATTTCATAGCTCGAGAGTTAAACAGAAGTCCCAGTACCATATCAAGAGAGCTTAGGCGTAATAAAAGCCTACGAGGTTACCGAGCAAAGCATGCTAATAACAAGGCTTGTGACAGACGGCCAAACAATGCGCTCAGCATCATCGCTGACGTATGGGGCTGGGTCACAGATAAGCTTAAAGAGAACTGGAGTCCTGAGCAGATAGCTGGCGTTCATGCTGGTATCAGTCATATGAGCATTTATCGCTATATTTGGCGTGATAAGAGGCAAGGCGGCACATTGTGGCAGTGTCTCAGACGTAAAGGAAAACCATACCGGCAGCGTCTAACCGCTGAGACCCGAGGCCGTATCAATGACAGAGTCTCGATTCATGAGCGCCCTTGTATTGTTGAAGAACGCTCACGTATTGGAGATTGGGAAGCGGATACGGTGATTGGTCAGCATCACAAGCAAGCGATTGTCACGCTCGTTGAAAGTAAAACAGGGCTACTGAAGATGAAGCGTGTCGATAATAAAACAGCACAGCAAGTATCACAGGCAATGATAGAACTCTTAAAGCCAGTAAGGTTGCAGGTTAAGACCATTACCTCTGACAATGGTAAAGAGTTTGCTCAGCATAAGAAGGTGAAACAAAAGCTCTTTAGCCCTTTCTTCTTTGCCGATGCTTATGCGTCATGGCAGCGAGGAACCAACGAGAATACCAATGGCCTTATCAGAGAGTACTTGCCTAAGGGTTGTGACTTTAGACAAGTCTCTGATAATGAGATACAGGACATTGAGAACAAACTAAACAACAGACCAAGAAAACGATTAGGGTTTAAAACGCCTATGCAGGCGTTCTATAATATTAATTAGCGTTGCACTTGGTGTGTTAATCTAAGATTTTAAATCCTGGGAAAATATGGCCTGAAGCCTTACCTAAAGCTTAATTTTAAAAAAACTGCAGTATGAAAAAGCGTTTACCTTTAATCTCACAATTAAAGGTAAACGCTTTTATAGTTTTAATATGGTTCATTTATTTTGAAATAAATGCGTGACTGCAGATATCAATTTTTTGAAGCCTCTAGCGTGCACAGCAAAAAGCAAGCGAGGACAATTGATACCCGCACCGTGCAATTAAAGACACGCTTCGTGCGTTTTGAACTGACTATCCTACAACATCTGGTCAATCGCCATTTGTGTCAATACCCGACCACGCGCCGTACGCAGCACATAACCTTGCTGTATTAAATATGGCTCAATCACATCTTCAAGCGTACCGCGATCTTCGGCCATTGCTGCTGCTATTGCTTCAACGCCTGCAGGACCACCATCGAAACGCTCGTGTAATATCTCTATATAGCGTCTGTCCAAATGGTCGAGACCTCGTCTATCTACGGCGAGCATATCAAGCGCACTACCGGCTATCGCGCCATTGATACTGCCATCTCCTCTGACTTGGGCATAATCACGTACACGGCGTAATAGCCGATTGGCAATCCTTGGCGTTCCGCGCGAACGGCGCGCAATCTCTACTGCGCCATCTTCGCTCATCGGTACCCGCATCAAACGCGCCGCACGGCTAACAATCGTTGTCAGATCAGCGATATTATAAAACTCTAAGCGCTGCACAATCCCAAAACGATCTCGCAATGGCGAAGTCAGCAGCCCTGCGCGTGTGGTTGCTGCCACCAAAGTAAACGGCGGTAAATCAAGCTTGATAGAACGTGCCGCTGGACCTTCGCCAATCATAATATCAAGCTGAAAATCTTCCATTGCTGGATAAAGAATTTCTTCAATGACCGGACTTAGACGATGAATCTCATCGATAAAGAGCACATCGCCCGCTTCTAAATTGGTCAGCATGGCGGCCAAATCACCAGCACGCTCAAGTACAGGCCCTGAGGTAGAACGCAGATTGCCACCCATTTCACGGGCAATAATATTAGCAAGTGTGGTTTTACCAAGCCCCGGCGGACCAAAAATCAAGGTATGATCTAATGCCTCGTCGCGACCACGTGCCGCGCCAATAAACACTTCCATCTGTTCACGCACCACCGGCTGACCAATATATTCAGCCAATAATGCCGGTCGAATATTAGAGTCAGGCGCATCACCTGCTCCTTCTAACGGATTAATCAAACGATCTTGCATCATAGGTTTTATCATTTTATTAAAATCATTATTTTTAAAAGACTAAATCATAAACAGCATAACCAAACGCTGCGCATAAGTCATGCAAAACATCATAAAGCAGGTAGTCAATAAAACACAGCCCAAAACGAAAATAAGCGACAATCAATGTCGCTTATCTGTTTAAAATTTAACATAATTATTTATAGTTTAAATAATTAAAAGCCAGAGAGCTGTTGCAGAGTGGCTTTTAACAAGCTCTGCGTATCGGCAAAGGTATCACCATTACTTTTCGCCGCTTTAATAGCTTGCTGCGCTTCTCGTTCTTTATAACCCAAGCTAATCAACGCGCCCTCGACCTCAGCGATGATACTGCCTTCAGCAGAAATAGGCGCAGGTTGAAGCGCAAATTCTAAACTGCTATTATCAACCTCGATATTTTTCAGCTTATCTTTTAACTCAATCAATAAACGCTGTGCAGTCTTTTTACCGATACCGGGAATACGCGTCAATGCCGTCTCAGACTCTTGCTCGACGTGCATCTTTAGCTCAGCCGCTGACATCGCAGACAGCATCGCCAGCGCCATTTTTGCCCCAACGCCATTGATTTTAATCAATTGGCGAAAAACATCGCGCTCTTTACGATCGATAAAACCAAAAAGCAGCTGCGCATCTTCACGCACGTGAAAATGCGTCCAAATGCTCGCCTGCTCTTTGAGACGCAACTGACAAAATGACGGCAGCGGCAGCTCTATATCGTAGCCTACGCCAGAGGCAGTCATGATACAGGCAGTTGGTGCCATCAAATATTGCACCTGCCCCGTAATCAATCCAATCATTATCCACCACCTTTTATAAGATTTGACCATAAAAACTGCTTATAGCATTTGCGCTAAAAATAAGCGGCTGTTATGGCTCAATGAGCTTGCTTTGCTAACCACGCTTATTTATAAAAATCGACCATACCTTCGAGGCTGATAGGACGAATTTTATGCGCCTGACCCGCTGAACCAAAGGCTTCAAAACGATTGGTACAGATATCTGACATCGCCACCATAGAGGCTTTAAAATATTTACGTGGATCAAATTCGCTTGGGTTTTCTGCCAAGAATTTACGGATCGCGCCCGTTGATGCCAAACGTAAATCGGTATCGATATTGACTTTACGGACGCCGTGCTTAATCGCTTCAACGATTTGCTCAACCGGTACACCATAGGTTTCACCGATATCACCGCCGTTTTCATTAATAACTTTTAGCCATTCTTGCGGTACTGACGACGAACCATGCATGACCAAATGGGTATTCGGGATACGCGCATGAATCTCTTTGACGCGCTCAATCGATAAGATGTCGCCTGTCGGTGGACGGGTAAATTTATACGCGCCATGACTGGTGCCAATAGCAATCGCTAGCGCATCGACATTGGTGTCTTTAACAAACTGCTCGGCTTCATCAGCACTGGTCAATAGTTGCTCGTGATCCAATACACCTTCTGCGCCTGAGCCGTCTTCTTCGCCTGCCATGCCGGTCTCAAGGCTACCTAAGCAACCGATTTCACCTTCGACAGACACGCCGCACGCGTGGGCCATTTTGACTACTTCGCGGGTCACGCTGGCATTATAATCATAATCCATTGGCGTTTTACCGTCTTCACCGAGAGAGCCGTCCATCATCACCGATGAGAAACCAAGCTGAATTGAGCGCTGGCAAATAGCAGGTGACATACCATGGTCTTGATGCATCACCACCGGAATATGCGGCCATTCTTCAATCGCAGCAATAATCAGATGACGTAAAAATGCTGACCCTGCATAACTACGCGCGCCAGCACTGGCTTGCACGATGACAGGTGAATCACAAGCGTCGGCCGCCATCATGATGGCACGCATCTGCTCTAAGTTATTGACGTTAAAGGCAGGGACACCATAGCTGTGCTCAGCGGCATGATCCAAAAGTTGACGTAAAGATATTAAGGCCATAAAACGCTCTCTGATTAGATTTTAAAATAAATACTTGTAACGATTTGGTGATTACAAGTGTTCTATCCTCGCTGCAAGGTAGGTAAATCGACAAGCAGCACTATAGAACAGTTGGGAAAATGCAGGATTTTTACTAGCAATTATCACGCGCAGATTATAGCAAATTTTGCCCACGCTTCGTAGCGGTTGAGCGACTATTTATTAGGCTCACATTATTAAGCTCGATTAAGCTTGCGGTTTTATTGAGCATACCGATTGTATTGAGGTTACAGCTTTGGTTTAATTGATGAATGATGCTATTGCATACCTTACTTTTAGCAATGCATAAAACGCAAAAAGCCTTGGTCATCACCAAAGCTTTTTAGTATTTCGAGGCTTATAAGACCGCTATTGATTATAGCGCTATGCATGCAAGTCGATTATTAAAATCAAATAACTTGAATGAATCATAACTGATTAGCAATCAATTAGTACTGTTGTTCTGCTTCTACTGCGTTTTCACTGGCTTTCTCTTCAACAGCAGAGGCACCATCAGCAACCACGCCAGCAGTAGCGGAAACGGCTTCATTTGCGCCAACTACAACTGCTTCACCAGTATTTTCTATCGCGTCAGTCGCAGCAGCACCAGCTGTTTCAGCGCCTTCAGCAACTTCTGCGCCGGCGTTTTGGGCAGCAACTTCAGCGTCAGCAGCAGCGGCTTCGGTTTCAGCAATAGCAACTTCTGTGTTAGCAGCAGCGTCATCACCAGCAGACTCAGCAGCAGCTTCCGTTTTATCTTGTGTTTCTTGGCTACATGCAGTAATTGCAAAGGTACCAGCAAGGACACTAGCAAGTAACAAATGACGTTTTAACATAATAAACCTCTCGTAAATAAAGCATGCCAAATACATGATTTTCGCTATTTTATAGAGTACAAATTGGGCATGCAATCATAATTTTCAGTATGGAAACAAATAATTACTACTTAATAATAAGCTGTGACCTTTCACGCTCACCTTTATCCTGCAGCTCTCATACAGACAGGCCAAACAACAATAAAATCAAACACGGTGGTCACTTTATTATTTTTATAGCCTACCCCAGATGCTCATAATAAGTTGTACGTCTAATGTTACTTAATTGATAAATGACGATAGAACGATTACTCGCCAATTTGTAAAGCAGCGACTGCTGGCAACACTTTACCTTCTACAAATTCCAAAAAAGCGCCGCCGCCCGTTGACATATAGCTAACCCCATCAGCCACTTGATATTTATCAATTGCCGCTAACGTGTCACCGCCGCCTGCAATCGAAAACCCTTGGCTGTCTTTAACCGCGTTTGCCACAATTTGCGTACCTTGACCAAAAGCATCGACTTCAAATACGCCGACCGGACCATTCCATAAAATGGTTTTTGCCTTAATGATAGCAGCCGCTAATTGCTCAGCGCTCTCTGGCGCGATGTCTAAAATCATGTCATTATCGCCAATGGCATCGACCGACTTAATAGTAGCGGTAGCTTTCTGTAATGAGCCGGTAAAGTCCGCAAAATCAATCTCATTTTTATTGGCCACGACCACATACTCTGGCAATAAAATCTCAGTCTTACTCATAATATCACGAGCGGTATCGACCAGTTCCACCTCATATAATGATGCTCCAACGCTATGACCTTGCGCTGCCAAAAAAGTATTGGCAATACCGCCGCCAACGATAATTTGCGAGCAGACTTCAGCTAAGCTATGCAGTACTTCAAGCTTGGTCGAGACTTTTGAGCCACCAACGATTGCCAGCATCGGTTGGGCTGGCGTTTCAAGCGCAAGACTTAAGGCATCAAGCTCAGCGGCCAATAAAGGTCCAGCGCAAGCGACTTTGCCCGCCTGATGCATCGCTTGGGTCACGCCTTCGGTTGACGCTTGCGCGCGGTGCGCCGTGCCAAAAGCGTCCATGACAAACACATCGCACAAATCCGCATATTTTTGCGCCAACGCTGTGTCGTTTTTCTTCTCGCCGTTATTAAAGCGCACGTTTTCTAGCAGCACGACTTCGCCTGCCTTGATTGCCACGCCTTGAGTTAGATAGTCTTTATTTAAGCTGACTGGCGCAGCTAGCTTATCGCTTAAATAGTCAGCAACTGGCGCAAGCGAATAGATGGCCTCAGGACTGCCTTCTGTCGGACGACCAAGGTGTGAGCAAACAATCACCGCCGCGCCTTTTTCTAACGCCATTTTGATGGTAGGCAAACTGGCTTGCAGGCGCGCATCGCTTGCGACTTTGCCATCTTTGATAGGCACATTTAAGTCTTCACGAATCAATACCACCTTATCCGCTAAGCTCAGCTCACTCATACGCAAAAAATTCATTACCTGCTCCTATGCATCATCTATGGTTAATCTACAATATGGCTGTTTGCTAACTGCAAAACGTTTTTACGAAATAGTCATCTTAAAACGTATATTATGGGTCATTCTCGCACTTGGTGTTATAGAACTGTCCAAGCAAGAATTTCAGCGGTGTATTCTAGCAGTTTTTAGTCTTCTCTTATAAAGAACTGCGATAAATTTTGCGCTATAGATTATCAATCCATATAACTGCCAAATTTCAATAGTAATCACATGCACTAAAAACAGTAACATTTCGTGGTGGTACTTCATCATCAGGCTGTTTATGATAAAGGCGTGTTTGTGATAAGCACCGTTGGCTCTAAAAAAGCAGCTTATTATAAAACCTATGATGATAATGAATAATAAACCTAACAATAAAAACAATTTCTCAGGAGAAAATTATGAGTATTGATATTGAAACTGCCAAACAAGACCTGCTAAACCTAAAGGAAGAATATGAAACTCGCATTGATAAAATCGAAGACCATATTCAAAACCCGCAAGACGACCTCAATGAACATTGGGAAGATCAGGCCATCTCATACCGTCAAAACGACATGCGCGCAAGCTTGATGGATGAAGCACGTCAAAGCCTTATCT
Source organism: Psychrobacter sp. YGAH215 (assembly GCF_007280595.1). NCBI lineage: Bacteria > Pseudomonadati > Pseudomonadota > Gammaproteobacteria > Moraxellales > Moraxellaceae > Psychrobacter > Psychrobacter sp. YGAH215. The sequence goes on from NZ_VKLR01000021.1 coordinate 36,207, forward strand.
ACGTCGAAAACGCGCTAAGCCGTATTGAAAACGGTACCTACGGTGAATGTGAAGTGTGCGGCAAACAAATCGAAGCGCAACGCTTAAAAGCGCTGCCATATGCCACGTTGTGTATGGAACATGCAGAATAATTTTTAATGTCTATTTTAAATACGTTTCACTTGAAATAACTTTCTAATCAAGCAGGCGTTTGCCATCTGCTAAGCGCCTGCTGCCATTGCTGACAACGCGCGGCAATTTGCTGTACAGGCAAATCCATAATATCGCCAACGACCGCCACATAGGCAATTGGCAAACCCGCCAGCTCGGTTATATTTTCCGCCGTCAACCCCCCTATCACGCAGATATCAATCCCCTGTTGACAACCTTCGATGAGCTGCTGGCGAGATATCACATGGGCATTAGGTTTGGTGTTTGAGGCAAAAACTGCGCCCATCGCCGCATAGCTTGCGCCGTCTTCTTTTGCCTGTTTGACCAGCGCTACATCGCCGTGACAAGTTCGCCCAATAACTTGTTCGGCTGCAAGATAACGTTTGGCATCATCGATAGCGCCATCTTGTTGACCTAAATGCACCCCGATGCCAAGTTTTTTGGCAAGGGCAATGTCATCGTTCATCACAACATCGACATTATAGACTCTAGCTAAGCTGACTATCTGCTGTGCTTCCTCATAGAGTTTTTCTTTGCCATTTGCCGATTGTAAGGTTTTTTTACGGCGAATTTGCAATAATGCTACCAGCCCTGTTGCTAATGCTGCTTCTAGTTTTGCATATAACACTGCGAATTCATCATCATTGGTCAGTAAATATAGTTTGGGCGCGGGCGTCATAGCCGATACTTGGAACATATGGTTTTTCCTTAAATGGGCTTAAATTTGACCCAATAAAAAGGCTGTTATATTACATAACAGCCTTGTACACCAATATTAAAATAACACGCTTATACGGTACGGCGAGTCGCCAAACTGTTTAAGATATTTTTCGCATCACCCCAACGCGTCGCTGAACTGTTTGCGCCCAAAATCACGATAATCGCTGGACGGTTATTAACGCGGGTTTCCATCACCACGCAGCGCCCTGCTTCATTGATAAAGCCAGTTTTTGAGATACCGATTGGATAGCTACCATCACGCACTAAGCTGCTGGTGTTGTTGGCTTTATAGGTACGGTTGCCGCTTGAGTAGTTAGAGACATAAAAGTCATAGCTTTTGGTGGTCGAAAAACGACGAATGACATCGTAGTTGCCAGCTGCACGTACCATTTTAACGAGATCATTTGATGAAGCGACGTTACGCTTATCAAGACCCGTTGGGTCACCGAAGAAAGCGGTGGTCATGCCCAAGTCTTGAGCTTTACGGTTCATAGCGCGCATAAAGGCACTATAACCACCTGGATAGTTACGCGCTAGGCTTTTTGCGGCTGGGTTTTCTGACTTCATCAATGCCATGAGTAGCATCTCAGCACGGTTCAAACGGTCACCTGACTTAAGGTTTGAGCTGGCGCGTTTTGGACCGACGAAATCTTCTGGATCAAGGGTAATCTCTTCACGCATGTCAAGACCGGCGTCTAGCACCACCATCGCTGTCATAATCTTAGTAATACTTGCCATCGGACGGGCAATATCAGCAGCTTTTTCGTAGATAGATTCGCCGGTTTCAGCATCGATGACCACAACACTGCGCGAATCGGTACTGATCGGAATCATACTACCGCTGTTAAAACCACCACGATAGGCGGTGTTATAGCTGTTGGTATTATTGAAGCTATTATTGCTGCTACCAAAACTGTGTGCATTAGTAATATTGGTGGCGCCGTAGCCATTGTCTACTTTTTTAATCGCCGAGCTATTACTGCTGTTGTACATGATTTTACGCGCTTCAGATAAGCTATCGGCACCGCCCCAGCTCACACGAGCACTAGACTCAGAGCCAGAACTACCATTAATGGTAAGCGCCGCTTGTGCAACACTGCCCAAACTCAATGAAATCAGAGCAGCGATTAATTGCTGTTTGGTTAATGGTAGTTGCTTCATTATGCCTCCTGCAGCCGCGCTGCCATTAGTTAGAAAATTAGTTACATACTAACTAACACCAACAACGTACGTAGCGTTTGTGGTTGTGTTTGTAGATACTCGCATAGAGTTTTTGTATTTTTAGTGTATCATGGTTTGCATTTAAGTTTAATCTACTAAATCAATTAGATGTCGTTTTTTGACCACATTCAAATTTTACTACATTTAATTTATATTGCAGCAATATTAATTAACAATGGAGCAATATAGCATTACATTTAAGCTTATAAAGGCACAGTTGCAAAGTTCCTATAAAAGTATGCTGCTTAATATAAGGGAGTTTGTGAGTTTACATATTTTAATTAAAAAATTTATAGCAGCTGATATTTATAATAAGACAGTAAAATCATTTAGATAGTTTAAGTTTAACAGTGCACCCTTTATTCTGACCAATAGAAAAGAGTATAACTATGATTCGAGTATTAGTAGTAGATGATCATGATTTGGTGCGAATGGGCATTAGCCGCATGTTGGCAGATAGTGCCGATATAGAAGTCGTCGGCGAAGCGGATAGTGGCGATATGGCGATTAAATTGGCAAAACAGCTGCGTCCGGATGTGATATTGCTCGATGTCAATATGCCCAATATTGGCGGCCTCGAAGCCACCAAACGCCTCATCCAGCTTGATATGGGCTTTAAGATTTTGGCCGTGAGTAGCATGTCAGCGCAGCCTTATCCGTCAATGCTTATTAAAGCGGGTGTCAATGGTTATATTACCAAAGGGACGCCGCTTGACGAGATGATACGCGCGGTGAAAAAAGTCTATCAGGGCGGGCGTTACTTTAGCCAAGACGTCGCTGAGCAATTGGCGGATGTTTTGTTATCTGATAATGCTAGCTCACCTTTTGACTTATTAAGTGACCGTGAAAAACAGGTCGCGATGATGGTGGTGAATTGCCAAAGCCCGCAGCAAATCGCCGACCAGTTATTTGTCAGCGTCAAAACCATCAATACTTATCGTTACCGCATTTATGAAAAAGTCGGTGTCGATAGCGATGTAAAATTGACCCATTTGGCCATTCGCCATGGGCTTATTCAACCGTAAGTTAGTAAGTTACTAAGCATAAATAACTAAGTATAACCCCACTCTCAACTTGTTTTTCTAAGGTATTGGTTTACTTAGTTTTTAAAATTTCAGTTAAAACAATTAGAATTTTAAATTCTATAAAAACCAAAAGCCTACGATAAGTTGAGATTGGCGTAAGTATAGTAAGCACCTTCCCTTCTGTTACGCTCAACTTAAGGCTTTAGAGCCAGTGAACACTTTAAAGCCTATGAAACCTTCAAAGCCTGTGCCATCGTCAAAGTCCAAGCAACATGAGCAGCATAAGAAATCTGCTCCTAGCGTTATAGCCGCTATTACGGATTATTTTCAGCGCGATGACACCTTACCTTTGCCGCAGCTGCGCAGGTTAGGATTGATTTATAGCAGCTATCGCTTTGTCGTCAGCCTATTTTCTATGCTGATGGTGTATATCACAGCGCGCGCTAGCGATGGTTCATCGTTACCAAGTTTTTTGCAGCAAACCGCGCTCAGTTTTTATGTCCTTTTAAGCTTAATTTTATTGGGTTTATTTTATGTGGTGACCAAGCATCCACGGCAACAGCTGGCGTTTGGTTTAGCGGTAGACGTCATTATTTTAAGCTTACTGCTCTATACCGCTGGCGCGCCTGATTTGCAGTTGACCATGCTGTATATGGTGGTGGTTGCCGCCAGCTTTATGCTGCTTCATAGCTCGCAAGCGCTGATTATTACTTTACTGGCGATTATTTTCGTTATCTATCAGCAGTTTTTTTATGCGATTGCCAATAGCATGAATTTGGCAAATTTAGGCGATGCGCTCCTGATGTCAGCCAGCTTTTTGGCAGTCGGCGGTTTGAGTTGGTCAATCTCGCAGCGCTTGGTACAAGTTGAGAAAGTAGCGGCCCGCCACGCCAAAGAAGTCGAACGCTTAAACGTTATCAATCAAGAAGTCATCACCCAAATGGCCAACGGTGTCATCGTCATTGATTGTGAACAAGTGGTTTTAGCCAACCTTTCGGCTTATCAATTACTGAGTATTCCAAATGCTACGGCAATGGATGCAGAGTATGTTGAGACAAATGCTGCGCTAAGTAGCTCGCCAAACAGCTTGTTAAACAATTCTTTAAACAGCCATGCGAACAACTCTTCAAATAATATTAAAAATCATATTGCAAACAAACCACTCGCCGACTTTCAGCAGCAGTTTCGCGCGCAACATCTACAGTTATTTGAAGCTTGCTTATCGATAGAGACGGGACAATCTCGTACTTTTATTTATGAGTTGCCAGCTACTGCCAATGCCTCTGTCTTTGGTAAGCTTCGCGTTGAAATTATCCCGCTAAAAGATGACAGTAAGCTTGTCATATTGGAAGACTTACGCCGCGAACAAGCCAGCGCCCAACAGTTAAAATTGGCCTCACTCGGGCAACTGACCGCCAGTATCGCTCATGAAATAAGAAATCCGTTAGCCGCTATCTCGCAAGCCAGTCAACTACTGATAGAAGATATTGAAGAAAGTCAGGCCATAGAGAGTGCAAGCGCAAATGATGCGTTGGCTGGCAATCATGAGCTTTATAAAATGATATTCACGCAAACAAAGCGCGTTAATCGTATTATTGAAGACGTTTTAAAACTGTCACGCCAGCAAACCGCCAAGCAGCAATTCATTGCCCTTGCCGACTGGATACCAGAATTTTTGGCAAACTATTTTCAAGGTCACGATGTTTTTTTACACAGCCATGCGCAGCCGTCCATCTCGTTTGATCCGCATCAGTTAGAACAAATTTTTATCAATTTAATTAACAATGGCTTACGTCATAGCAGTTATGCTCACCCTCATGCCGTTGTGGAAATCGAGATTTATTGTGCCGACAACGATGTTATAATTGATGTATTGGACGATGGAACAGGTGTAAGCACGGCAGACTTAACCCACCTGTTCAATCCATTTTTTACCACTGATAAGGCGGGTACGGGTTTAGGCTTGTATTTATCGCAAGCATTTTGTGAAGCCAACCATGCGCGCCTACTTTATATTCCAGAACACAAAAAGACTTGTTTTCGTTTGATTGCGCCTGCTATTGACAACGCGGCCATTGATAATGAAGCAGTTGAAAACTTAGATAAAACCTATTTTTAATGCCTTGCAATATTTTAAGACAATGAGATGATGTATGACCACAACCGCGCTAGTCGTTGATGATGAAGTAGATTTATGCCGCTTGATGCAAATTACCTTAACCAAGATGGGCATCAAAAGCGATGTGGCTTATACCTTATCGCAAGCCAAAACCTATTGGCAAGCAAACGACTATGACTTTTGTCTAACCGACTTAAAACTCCCTGATGGGTCAGGCTTAGAGTTGGTTAAACATATTAGCAGCAGTTCAAGTACGCCCATTGCCGTGATTACCGCGCATGGCAGTATGGATTTGGCGATTGAAGCGTTAAAGCTGGGCGCTTTTGATTTTGTTAATAAGCCGCTTGAGCTGCCGCGCCTGCGACAATTGGTCGAAAATGCACTCAAGGTTATTCATCAAGATAACGCCGCAAAGTCAACGCCTGAGCGCTCACCTGAGCAGCAAATGCTCGATAGTCGTCTGATTGGCGACTCAGCTGTCATGCACCCGCTAAAAAGTACCATTTTAAAATTAGCGCGTTCGCAAGCGCCAGTTTTTTTATCGGGGGCATCGGGCACTGGTAAAGAAGTGGTTGCGCGCTTGATCCATGATTTAAGCCCGCGCCGTGATGGCAGCTTTGTACCAGTCAACTGCGGCGCGATTCCGTCAGAGCTAATGGAGTCAGAATTTTTTGGTCATAAAAAAGGCAGCTTTACTGGCGCTGTGGCTGATAAACAAGGACTGTTTCAACAGGCTAATGGCGGTACGCTATTTTTAGATGAGGTCGCCGACTTACCACTAGCGATGCAGGTCAAATTACTGCGCGCCATTCAAGAAAAAACCGTGCGCGCAATCGGCGATACCAAAGAAGTGCCAGTTGATATTCGTATCCTATCAGCGACGCATAAGGATTTAAATCAGCTGGTACAAGCAGGTAGCTTTCGCCAAGATTTATATTACCGCATCAATGTCATTGAGCTTAAACTGCCGACGCTTAACGCAAGACGTGATGATATACCGGTATTGGCCAAGCACTTTTTGACCCTGATTGCCGATGAATGGCAATTGGAGTCGCCGCCAACGCTGACCGATGCTGCTTGCGCGCGCCTACAACATCACGACTTTGCGGGTAACGTACGCGAATTACGTAATATCCTTGAACGCGCGATAACCTTAGCGGAGACATCCACTATTGATGCGAGTCATTTGGGCTTGGCTGATTTTGACAATCAACAATTAGAGAACGCGCAAGAAGCTATTGCAGAAGTAGAGCAAAATAACAACGCTGACAAAGCGACCCTTTCGAGCAATGCTATTTTAGATAAAAGTGAAAGCTTAGAAGCGCAATCTATAAAAGATAATGCGGAAAAAAATAACGTAGAAGGTGCAGAAAAAGACAGCGCACAACAAGCAAAAGCTACTATATCTCCTTATCGCACCATTACGCAGCACTATCCTTCAATGAATGCGCACGCTGCAGCCAGTCCTACAGCACAACCTGATAAAACAGCAGCCAGCGCTATGTCAGAACCATTAAGCAATGAAGCAGAAAATTCAGAAAATTTAAGACCACCCGTAAATCAAGAAAATATTAGCACCGGTCAATTACCTGCCCAAGGCTTAGAGCATTATTTGCAAGAGCAGGAAAGGCAGCTGATTATTACCGCCCTTAAACAGACAAACTGGAATAAGACCCAAGCTGCTGAATTGTTGGGCACCACTTTCCGCTCGTTACGCTATCGTATGTCAAAGCTTGGAATTGCTGAAAACCAGTCTGAATAATATATAAGCGCTAACCGTAAGACGATAATTAAATCAGCTCGAAAAGTCTCAGTTTAAATGCTAACGAAATTAGGGCTTGGCTTTAACTGTCGGCTTTTCAGTCACGTGCTCGATGATTGTATTGTTTTGAGTCACTTTATTTTTAACAACTTTAGTATTAGTGTCATCTTGATTAGAATTATTCGCTGCTTGAGGCTTGCGTACAAAGCGAACACCCGACGGCAGGGCTTTTTTTCTGAGTAAATCAAGCGCCTGTTGCTCCCACGTGCTTTCACTTCCTGTTAAAGTCACATCAGGCGCTACCCCAACCCCATCTATTTTTTTACCTGAAGCGGTCATGTAATGGGCAACCGTCAGCTTCACCGCCTGCTCGTCATTAAGCGGTATCACGGACTGCACCGAACCTTTACCATAACTGACCTCGCCTAAAATAGTCGCGCGTTTTTGCGCTTGCAAACTACTGGCTAAGACCTCAGCCGCTGAAGCAGAATAACGATTTTGCAACACCACAACTGGCATAGTATCTAATAACGCTGCACCTTGCGTCGATAGTGTGCGTGAGTCGCTTTGACGACCTTTGACTTGTACCACATCGGTATTGGTCATAAATAAGCTGGCAACGCTTACCGCTGACGCCAATACACCGCCTGGGTTGTCACGCATGTCTAATAAAACGCCCTTAACAGGCGCGTCCAAATCAATTAACCCTTGTAACAGCTTTTCACGGCTATTGTTTTGAAAGGCGGGTAATCTAACAATAGCCATTCCATCTACCAGGCGCGTTTCAATAACTTGTGGATGGTTGTGATTACGCTGTAAAGTCGTGGTATGTTTACGCCGGCCTGCTTTTGATGTCACCACATCTACTTGGGTACCTGCAATGCCCGTTAGCAATTGCTCAATGTCATTACTTTCTTCGTCTTCGCCAAGTTTAAACTCGTCTACTTGGTGCAAATAATCACCAACGGCAATGCCTTTTTTATCAGCAGGCGAGCCATCAACCACCTCAGTAATCACCCAATAGCCTACTTTAGGCTGATACTGCACCTTGATACCGATATCGCCGACGTCGCCTTCAGTAAAAGCGCGCAGATTCTCATAAGCTTCTGCATCCAAAAACTCAGCGTGGCTATCAAGCTTGGTCAACATCCCGCTCATGGCGTTGCTAAATAACTCTTCGTCATTGACTGTATCCACATATTCGCGTCGTACCAAATCAACGACGGCCACAAAGGTTTTGAGCGTTTCAGGCGAAATGGCCTTTAACGATACTTGCGCGACTTCAGCGGGAATATCGGTGTTTATCACGTCTGACTCGTCATTTAGCGCACTTTCATCAGCGACAGCATCTATCGAGTCATCGACTTGATCGGCAGATTCGAGCATATCGGCGATATCTGATAAATCGTCGGCGTTATTAACTTGCTCGGCATTACTTAAGGATACATCGTCGTCATTAAGACCAATCAATTGCAAGCTTGCCGTGGGATTTTCGCCAGTATTATTGATTTTACCGTTATTGGTGGTAGCAGCTTGTGCTGGCATATTGACCACACCTAGCCCTACTACACTGCTTATAAGAGCGGGTTTTAATAGCTGAGAGCCGATTAATTTGACATTAAAAGACTTCATTTTAAAAGATTTAGAACCAATGAATTTAGAAGTAATAGATTTAGAATCAACAGGCAATGGCATGATGATATTTCTCAAGCTTTTAGACCGCAATAAGGATAAAGGGCGAATTGAACGCATAATAAATTACTCAAAGAAAGGGATTGGTTATTATTTTTATAACTTTTAGATTATATCGATATTTATGATTATAAAGTTATTCATGAACGATGTCGTCTAAAATAACACTGAGCTTCTACCTAAGACTAGGACAGTATTGCAAGTAACTTAAACAATATGTATCAAGCAAAATGCGGGGATGCGTAGAAAAAATGCAAAAAAAGGGAAAGATACTCAATATCTTTCCCTTTTTATAAAACTCAATAGCTTTAGCAGTAGTAATAGACTGCTAAATGCCCCTATTAAATGTCTCGTTTATGTAGCCGAAAGCAGTAAGTTTTTACCGGTCATATCATCTGGCTGCTCGATATCCATTAATGCCAAAATCGTAGGCGCGATATCACTAAGCTTGCCGCCGCTACGTACTTTTACGGCTTTCTCACCAATATAAATCAGTGGCACCAGCTCAGTGGTATGCTGTGTATGCACCTGACCACTTTCGTAGTCTTGCATCTGCTCACAGTTGCCATGGTCAGCGGTGATCAGCATGTCGCCACCCGCAGCGCGTACCGCTTCTTCTAAGCGACCAATGCACACATCCAACGCCTCTACCGCTTTGACAGCGGCTTCAAAGACACCTGTATGCCCGACCATATCGCCGTTGGCATAATTAACCACCAACACATCATATTTACCCGACTCGATAGCAGCGACCAGCTCATCGGTCACTTCAGGCGCGCTCATTTCTGGCTGTAAATCATAAGTAGCAACATCAGGCGATGGCACTAAAATCCGCGTCTCGCCTTCATATTCATCTTCGCGGCCGCCGCTAAAGAAAAAGGTCACGTGCGCATATTTTTCAGTTTCAGCGATACGTAGCTGGGTTTTACCTTTATCTTGTAGATACTCGCCAAGCGTGTTGGTCAAAGACGCTGGATAATAGGCAATACTGGTTTTTGGATTGTCCGCTAGCACGTCAGAATACTTCGTCAACATCACAAAAGCGGCAAGCTTTGGTTGCTTATGACGGGCAAAACCAGAAAACTCATGATCTGGTAGCACAAAGGCTTGCGCAAGCTCACGGGCACGGTCAGCGCGGAAGTTCATAAAGATAAGTGCGTCATTGTCATCGACGGTATAAGGCACTTCGTCGCGACCAATCACCACCGTTGGATTGATAAACTCATCGGTTTCGCGTGCTTTATACGCCGCTTGTATGGCGCCATCGGCACGTGTTGCTAAGCGGTCGGCTTTACCCTCGGTGATAAGCTCATAGGCTTTTTGCACGCGGTCCCAGCGATTGTCACGATCCATTGCATAATACCGCCCAATAATACTGGCAATTTGCACGCGGCCACCTTCATAGTGGTCATTGAGCTTAGCAATATGATCGCGTAAGCGGTTGATGTACTTATCAGCAGATTTTGGCGGCGTATCACGGCCATCTAAAAAACAATGCACAAAGACATTTTTAGCACCGTGTACCAATGCCGAATGGCACATAGCCTCGATATGGTCTTGATGTGAGTGCACGCCGCCATCAGACAACAATCCCATAATATGCACGTTACCACCGAGCTTATTTGCCGCTTTTACGGCATTAACCAGTGCTTCGTTTTTATAGAACTCACGATTGGCGACTTCATTTGAGATACGAGTGGAGTCTTGATAAAGCACGCGGCCAGCGCCCAAATTCATATGACCAACTTCTGAGTTACCAAACTGACCATCTGGCAGACCGACATCCTCTCCTGAAGCCGATATCAATCCATGCGGATATTGCTGATAAATCTTATCTAAATTTGGCATATGGGCGGCAGCAATCGCATTATCCTTATCGTCTTCACGATGCCCAAAACCATCTAATATCATTAAGACATGGGGCACTTTTTTATTTTGCTCGCTATCTTGCTTATTATTGAGCTGAGCCTGACTATCGTCGATAATTTCTGCTTGTTGCTGGTTATGGGTCATGGATTACCGCTCCTCAAGTGAATGAACGCCTAGAATGCTATCTTAGGATGTTTACAGTCCTCTATATTAACACATATCTCAAAATAGCTGAAAAATCGTCCTTTTAAGCCATATTTATGCCCTTAAAAGTTCTGCCATTTCATGGTAAATACAGTGAACACTCAACATCATTCATGCTGCTTATTAACCCTACGTAGCAATCTGTAAATCCTACTTGCAATCACTCAAGTCATTGGTTAAGATAATTATATTCTGAAGTGTTGGCTAGTAGATGTTTATTCCCTGAGCCGATAATGCTTTACCAGGATGTGGTACCTATTGCCTCATTGTGTATGCCTGCACCGCTTGCGGTGTCTCAGGAAACCTGCAGAGGCAGTGACGCATCCGCCCTGAACTTCACGGTTCATGGGTCACCATCTTACGGCGGCACTTCGGTTGTTTTATTCAGTTATTAGCTATTTTATTTATAAATATTATCTTTTATAAAAAATGGTTTTTAACCACGAAAAAGCCCCTTTTATCAATGATAAAAGGGGCTTTTTTTATGCCGGCGAAAATGTCTATTTAATAATAAATTGATTATTCGTCATTGGCAGATTTGGTAATTTTCTTCACATCTTTAGGGATGTTTTTAGCCGTCCCATCGACAGTAGTATGTTGTTTAAACACATTGCCAAACGGATTTTGTTGCTGCTGACCAAACGGATTTTGATTGTTCATACCACCAGCACCGCCAAATGGATTTTGACCGCCCATGCCGCCTGCGCCACCAAACGGGTTTTGTCCACCCATCTGTTTTGCCATCATCTCCATCATTTTTTGCTGATTGTTCATAACGTAATTATTAGCAAAGTCTTTGAGCTTTTTTTGCACCGGCGGCAATATCACCAGTAAGGCTAATAAATCACTGAGCACACCCGGAATCAGCAGCAAAAGACCCGCCGCTGCTACAGCGACACTTTTAATCATGGTTGATTCTTGTGGACGCATCGCAGGGTTCATCATACCGCCAGCTTTCATCTGCTGCGCCATTGGATTGAGTGCTGCCATCCCTTTACGTATAAAAGAGATACCGATAACGGCGGCGATAATAAACCACATAAATACCCACCAACCGCTCATAAACTGCGCAAGTAAATACCAAAGCAGCATCTCGATAATAAACCAAACGATGGCAATACCAACTATCTGACCCATAAAGTGTCGTCCTATAAGATAAAATCTAAAAAATTAAGCGCCATGCAAATTAATATGGCTAACATATGATGTATATGGGGATTGATTGCTATACTATCAAACTTACGGCTGATTTTTAAGCCATAAAACAAAATGTAAGTAAGACGGAATACTATGGCAATTATTATCGGGATTGACCCGGGTTCGCGCATGACCGGTTATGGCATTATCCAACAAACGGGCGACAAACTTACGTATATAGACGCAGGTACCATTCGCACAGATACCAAAGAGATGCCTGAGCGCCTAAAGCGTATTTTTAATGGCTTAACGCGTATCACCCAGCATCATTTAAAATATGGCGACGAGCCGATTTATACTGCTATCGAGCAAGTTTTTATGGCAGAAAACCCAGACTCAGCGTTGAAGCTCGGGCAAGCTCGCGGTGCGGCGATTGCTGCTATGGTCGCTCTTGATTTAGAAGTATCGGAATATACCGCTCGCCAAATTAAACAAGCGGTCTGCGGCTATGGTGCAGCGGCAAAAGAGCAGGTACAAGAGATGGTCTGCCGCATTTTGGCGTTAGAGGTGGTGCCCCAGCAAGATGCCGCTGATGGTCTTGCCTGCGCCATTTGTCATGCGCATTCAAGCCATTCCATGAACAAACTCATAATGAATAGCGCCATGCGCGGACGCGGCACATCGAAGAAAAAAGGCCGCTGGCGTTTGACCGAAGAAGACTTGGGCAATTTGCGTTAATATAAAAACAGATATTCATAGAATAAAGCAAACGCCCATAAAAAAACACGCGTGCAAACGGCGCGTGTTTCTTGTTTAAATTATCTCTTCTATTTAAGTCATAATTTTAAATAATAAAAATGACCAACAAACCTACTTTAACAAAGCATTACTCTACCACGCTACTCTCAATCACTGCATCGAGTACATAGGCATATTCTTGCGCTTCTTCATTCTCGTTAGCGTCTAACTCATAGCGCTGCAGACGTAGTACTTCATCGTGCATACCATCGGGCTGATAGCCATCGATTTCACCGTTAAAGGCTGTCCACTCACCTTCGCTAACCTTGATACCTTGGTCATCATAAGTAATGGGTTTTACTTGTAAGCATAACTCTGAACTCTTGTCGGCGCAGGGTATTTTCTTAGCATTGACCGCCCAAAATACCGTTTCACCTTTACTGTTATATTTAGCTTGCGAAGTCAGCTTTCCTACCCAAACTAGCGTCGCCGCGTCGCTTGTGATTTGCGTTAAGACAGGTTGATGACTTTCAGCCGTTGCGCTCTCAGCACGACCGTTTTCGACATTGGCGTCTAATACTAAGGTCAATTGATTCTCACCTTGCATTAGCTTATTCAATTGGTTTTCAGCCTTATCAAGCTCACCGCACGACATTTTGGTGCTCATACCGTCTTCGATGGTCAACGTCTGACCTTGAAGCTGATATCCTGCGCTCATGGTATTGCAGCCGACACTATAGTTTAGGCTATTCTCACCTTGGTATTGGCTAAAGCTCAAGCGCACTTGGTCTTTGATATCGAGCAATGTATTTAGTGGCTGTGCACCTTTATCGCTTGCAGACATCAGTGTCCAGCGATAACGGGTAAGATTGGCTATCATTTGTTCTTCAGTGCTCATCTCAGCCGCCTTGGACTCATCATTTTCTAGCGTAGCAGTATCACCATCGACTTCGTTAGCATTTTCTGTCTGTACATCATTCTCGCCATTCTCGCCTAGCACTGAGGATTCTTGGCAGGCAGTTAATGTCAGACTTACCGCTAGAATGCTAGGCAATACAGCAAATCTAGCCAAAGACTTTATAAAAGATGATTCCGTAAAATATTGGGTGTCAAAAGATGAGGTCATAACAGTCATACCTTGTGAGTAAACCTTTTCGATATTCCGCTTTTTAACATACGAAGTTTTTACTATACAAATCGCAATTGTATCTATTTTTGTAAAGTGTTCATAATTTGACCACTATAGCGCCGATGTCATCTATTATTGTTACAAAGTGTTTAATTTTATAGATTGATAGTAACTGTTTTCGATAGTTTTTCTAATTTTACAATAAAAAAAGCCTTAACTGGCTAATATGGTGGTTAGCGCATTAAGGCTTCTGGCTATGTAAAGCTCGATTTATAAAGCGACCTTATCATTCATCATAAGCAGGTTTGGCTTTTGCCATATTTTTAATACTAAAGCGCTCATGCATCATTTGATAAAAACGCGCCAAATTTTCGCCCTGCTCGTTTGGATTAAATTTTAGCGCTTTACCAAAATCTAGACCCAAATACAGTACGATATCGGCAAAACTTAACTGATCACCGACCAAATATTCATGACCGTTTAAGGCATTTTCAAAATAAGGTAGGGCTTTTATCGCGCGGGTAATAGAGGGCGCGACAAACTCAGGTACTTGCTCGACACGCTGCGCTTTGGACGGATGGCTATGCTGAAACGCCAGCATAAAGTTGTATAGCACCTCAAACTCGGCAATACGGCGCATCGAGCATACTTGCGCCCGCTGTACGACGTCATTACCCATCACCGAGCGTTCGCCATAAACACGGTCGAGATACTCGCATACTGCCTGCGAGTCATTCAGCACCGTACCATCATCCAAGGTTAGAACGGGTACGGTCTGCATAGGGTTAATTTTGGTAAATTCCTCGGACATCTGCTCATTGGTAGCAAAGTCGATATCGACCACATCAAGATCATCCATATCATCGACATCGATACCTTTTGACGCCAATAAAATAAGCGCTTTACGTGGATTTGGGGCGGTACGGGTTAAGTATAATTTTTTCATGGCAAACTCCTTGTAAGACGGTTTTAAAGCGACTCAGCGCCCTTTGGTTTTATTATGATTATTGCATCATCGTTCATGGATAAAATTATGAATATCATGTGTAGACATTTCAGCCTGTTATTATCATAACAAAACCTTATGAAATATGCTGTTTTAATAAAAATCTGAGAAAGTAAAAGCCCTATAACATGACGTCATAGGGCTTATTAACTTAAAACAACTGCTTGGACTAGCTGCTCAACTTATTTGTTAGGCGCAGGCGTGGTACGGAGATAAGGTTTAATTTCGGTATGGCCTTTTGGATAATTGGCGGGAATATCTTCATTTTTCACGCTTGGTGGAATGATAACGTCATCGCCTTCTTTCCAATCAACTGGCGTTGCGACGTTATACTCATCAGACAATTGCATCGCATCGATAACTCGGACGATCTCATCAAAGTTACGGCCACAGCTGGCTGGATAAGTCAGCGTTAAGCGTACTTTTTTGTTTGGATCAATGATAAATACACTTCGAACCGTCGCGGTATTGTCGGCATTTGGATGAATCATGTCATAAAGATCCGCCACTTTGCGGTCTGAATCGGCAATGATAGGGAAGTTAACAGCGGTACCTTGGGTTTCTTCAATATCTTTGGCCCAGCCTTTATGGTCCTCTAAACCATCAACTGATAGGGCGATTGCTTTTACATTGCGCTTTTGGAACTCACCGCCTAATGCTGCGGTACGACCAAGCTCAGTGGTACATACTGGCGTGTAATCTGCAGGATGTGAGAAAAAGACAACCCAACTGTCCCCTGCCCATTCGTGGAAATTGATATCACCATCAGTGGTTGTCGCGTCAAAATTTGGTGCAGTATCACCTAAACGTAAATTTGCCATGCTTTATTCCTTATTTATATGAGTGATGAGCGTTAGTATTTATTCACCTCTAAAGGTATCCATGCGCTCTATTGTTATAAACGTACTTAGTTATAAATGTACTTAGTTATAAATATTCCTAGTTATAAATGTACCTAGCTATCAACGTACTTGGTCAATACTACACAATAACTCAAAGTACGTCAGCAAGAATTCTCTTCTATCTTAGCAAACTGGTTATGAATGTCTTGTGATGGATTGTAATGCGCTTATGCCATTTATTACTAAGCGCATAAGTTTGCATTTAAAATATTCACCAAATTAATATTCTGAACCCTTCAAGAAAATCCACGTTCATAAAAAAGCCCATCTCTAGCGTACTAGAAATGGGCGATTTTGAAAACTACTATTGTTGAGTAACGTTTTAAACTTTAATAATAGCGCCAATAGTTCTACACTAAGCCGGTTTATAGCTGTCACGTAAGCTCACGATTTGATTAAACACTGGCTTGTCGCTCGAGTGGTCTTCACTATCAGCAATAAAGTAGCCCTCACGCTCGAACTGGAAACGCGTACCAGCATCGCTATTTGCCAATGATGGCTCAACTACGGCATCGAGCTCAATCAACGAGTTAGGATTTAGCGCTTGATGAACGTCGGCGACGCTACTTGGATCTTCAGCGCTAAATAGCTGCTCATACATGCGTACCGTCGCTGGGACGCCTTGGCTTGCTGAGACCCAATGAATCACGCCTTTAACCTTACGGCCTTCAGGGTTGTTACCCAAAGTCGCAGGGTCAATCGTGGCTTTTAGCTCAACAACATTGCCAGCGTCATCAAGAATATGCTCAGTCACTGCCAACACATAAGTGTTACGCAGACGGATTTCTGGCTTTTCTGGAGATAAACGCTTATAGCCTGCTGGCGGCTCGATCTCGTAATCGCCTTGGTCAATATAAAGGGTTTCGGTAAACGGAATTTCACGCTCGCCCATATCAACATTTGGATGGTTTGGCTGCGTGAGCCATAAAGTCTGAGCGTCTTCATCCCAGCGCGCATTGACGCTATCAGCTTTTTGCGATTCCCAACTGCTAACCGCATCGTTAAAGTTAGTAATCGTCACTTTTAAAGGTTTGAGAACCGCCATACCGCGCGCGGTCGTCGTCTCTAATGACTGACGAATACTAAATTCTAATAGACGAAAATCAACGACGCTGTCTACCTTAGTCACGCCGACGCGTTCACTAAAATCGCGTAAACCTTCAGGCGTATAACCGCGGCGGCGCATACCTGCAATCGTCGGCATACGTGGATCATCCCAACCGCTAACGATACCTTCGTCAACCAACTGCTTTAATTTGCGTTTACTGGTCAAGGTATGGTCGACGTTTAGACGACTAAACTCGTACTGGTGCGGCGGCACATCAAAGCCAATTTTTTCAACTGCCCAATCATAAAACGGGCGATGGTCTTCAAATTCCAGTGTACATAAAGAATGGGTAATGCCTTCGAGTGCATCAGAGAGCGGATGGGCAAAATCATACATCGGATAAATACACCATTTATCACCGGTTTGATGATGGGCTTGGTGCATAACACGATAGATAACAGGGTCGCGCATATTCATATTTGGGCTTGCCATGTCAATCTTGGCGCGCAGCACGGCTTTGCCTTCGGCAAACTTGCCTTCTTTCATATCATTAAAGAGTTTTAAGTTTTCTTCGACACTGGCATCACGCTGCGGCGACGGCGTGCCAGCCTCATTAAATGAGCCACGATTATCGCGAATTTGTTCAGGCGATTGCAAGTCTACATAAGCATCACCCTGTTCAATCAATTGCACGGCCCATGCGTACAACTGGTCAAAGTAACCGGACGCATGGTGCGCCTCGCCTGCCCACTCAAAGCCAAGCCATTTCACATCATTTTCAATATTATCGATATAGTCTTGCTTTTCTGCAGTTGGGTTGGTGTCATCAAAGCGCAAGTTACAAACGCCGCCAAACTCTTCGGCGATACCAAAGTTTAAGCAGATAGATTTGACATGACCTAAGTGCAAATAGCCGTTTGGCTCAGGCGGAAAGCGCGTCACGATTTGCGGGTATTTTTGCGCTTTGATATCATCGCGAATGATATTACGAATAAAGTCATTTTTTTGTTCGTCTTTTTGTACATTGTTGCTTGAGTGCTCACTCATTACTCATTGCTCCTAGCGTAAGGTTTTAGCCTTTAACACGTGTCATTACGCTTTATAAAAGGTTCAAAATAAGAAAATTTAAAATAATTAATCAAAAATCGCTGATAAAAGATAACGTTGCGTTATTCTATCAGCTTTTGCAAAGGCATTAACAGCCTGATACATGACAGACGACAAAAAAGCCGTTAGACTAGCCATAACTTTTTAGTCAGCAACTTTTTAGCCACCATTTAACAGCGTTATTTTAGACGCTATAATCAAAAAGGAATATCACATGGTAGACATGCCACCAGTAGTAGAACTTGACACCAATATGGGTGCGATCGTTATCGAACTCAATGAAGAAAAAGCGCCAAAAACTGTCGAAAACTTTTTAAACTATGTTAAATCTGGGCATTATGACGGTACGATTTTCCATCGCATCATTGACGGCTTTATGATTCAAGGCGGCGGTATGGACGCTGAAATGAATGAAAAAGCGACCAATGCACCCGTTGAAAATGAAGCGGACAATGGCTTGAAAAATGACAAAGGTACGATTGCGATGGCCCGTACGCAAGACCCACATTCAGCAACCAGCCAGTTTTTTATTAACGTAAAAGACAACGATTTCCTAAACCACTCTGGCAAAAACATGCAAGGTTGGGGCTACACCGTATTTGGTAAAGTCACTAGCGGCATGGATGTTATCGACAAAATGCGCGGCGTACCAACCGGTCGTTTTGGCATGCATGCTGATGTGCCAAACGAGCCAGTGGTTATCAATTCAGCCACCATCATTACGCAGTAATCGTTTTTTATAAACGGTATAAGCGGTTTGTCATTAATAGCCGCTTATCTTACCTTATGAGGATAAAGATACATGCAAAGCTTTAATCATTTAATCACGACCCGCCCTCATGAGGTGCGGCAAGTTTTGATTAGCGATTTGCATTTATCGCCAGAAGAGCCTGCCTTAGTGCAGGCTTTTTTGGCCCTGCTTGATGATTGCCTTGCCCTACCTCAGCTTAATCGCTTATTTATCTTAGGCGATTGGTTTGAGGTTTGGATTGGCGATGACGCTTATTTGACTTTGTCAGAAGACGCGCGCCAAATCCATTGGCTCACGCCGCTTATCGTTAAACTAAAAAAACTACGGATAGCTGGCTGTGAGATATTGGTCATGCATGGCAACCGTGATTTCCTCTTAGGTCAGCCCTTTTGTAGCTTATTTGGCGGTGAGCTGATTTATGAGCCGTATTATTTAACCGTCGGACAGCAGAATTACCGCTTAGAACACGGCGATGCCTTATGTACCGATGATAAAAAATATCAGTTTTTTCGCAAAATGATGCGTAACCGTTTTACCCAGTGGTATTTACTCAATAAATCGCTGACAAAACGCTTAGCCATCGCAGATAAATTACGGCAAAAAAGTCAGCAAAATAATGCCAACAAAGCCGCTTATATCATGGACGTCAATAAAGATGCAGTAATACAAGCCATAGCAGACAGCGATGCGTTGTTACATGGTCATACCCATCGCCCAGCCATTCATCAGGCGACGGCAGATAAAAAACGCTATGTACTTGGTGATTGGCGCTTGCTTGATAAAGACTCACGCCAGTCAAAAGTCAGCGCCGTGATTGGGGCGGTGACGGCAGATAGCGATACAGGCGATAATGCTGCTGATTTTGAGTTGGTTGAGTTTAAGATATTGGTTTGAAACATATCATTCTGAATAAAAAAGGGTTGCCATGAACTGACTCTTTCTATATTTGGCGGTTAACTTATCTACTCAAACCCATAGCTGATTAATCCTAAGGCATCAACTTAAAGAAATGCTGACGATAATGTTTTAGTTCACGAATAGAATCGCGAATATCATCTAAGGCTAAATGGCTGCCGCCTTTTTCAAAGTTCCTTAAAATATCTGGACGCCAGCGGAAACACAGCTCTTTAATCGACGACACATCAAGGTTGCGATAATGGAAGAAGCGCTCAAGCTCGGGCATTTGGCGGGCTAAAAAGCGGCGATCTTGGCAGATTGAGTTACCACACATCGGCGACTTGCCACTATCGACCCATTTATTCAAAAACTTAATGGTTTCCGCTTCTGCTTCCGCCAAGGTCACCGTACTACGGCGCACACGGTCAACCAAGCCTGACTGGCCATGCTGCTTGGTATTCCAGTCATCCATTTTATTTAATATTTGATCGGATACTTTAATGGCAAACACTGGCCCTTCGGCAAGGACGTTTAAATCCTCATCGGTCACCACGGTCGCAATCTCAATAATCTCATCATTTAAGGTATCAAGTCCGGTCATTTCTAGGTCAATCCATACCAGCCCTTTTTTACCTTGGTTTTTGATTTTAATTTTATTGGGATGGTCGTCGGTACTCATAAAATATCCTATGGTCAATAAAGTTTGGCACAACTTGTGAGCCATGTTAATCAATTAAACTGACTCTAAATGGTCAGGCTAAAATCATATGCTTTGCACTTGGTTGGCTATAATGCCTAATAAAACGAAAACATTACAAAACCACTATCTGCTAGCGGCGCTTTAGGCTGTATGTTAGCAAATTTTCACGCTACACTTAGCAATATTTTTCTAATAGGTCACAACCCATGGCATTAATCCGGCAACGCAAACTGACTAAACAACAGATTCGTCGCATCGACAAACAACAGCTCGATAGCCAAGACAGCATCGATGACAGTTTGATGGATGGCGTGGTCATGGCGCATTATGGTAAGCAGCTAGAAGTACAAGTGACCAGCTTGCCAGCAGTAATTCCTGTGCAGCCCGAGATTGCGCCCGATGACCCTGAGCCATTTTGGCAGGAATTAACGTTAGGCGATATTTGGCGTTGTCATGTGCGTACCAATCTGCCTATGCTAGCAGCGGGTGACCAAGTACGCTGGACTGCAGACCCTAATACCGGCTTTGGACGTATCGAGTCCGTCAAGCCTCGCACCTCGCTCATTTCGCGTCCTGACCGTTATCATAAGCTCAAACCCGTCGCCGCCAATGTCGATATTTTGGCCATTGTATTTGCGCCCTTGCCTGCCGCTGCGCCGACATTGATTGATCGCTATTTGGTCGTTTGTCATCATGCGGGCGTAAAGCCATTATTGGTACTCAATAAAGCCGATTTGTTGGCGCAGGAAAACGGCGTCGATACCAGTGAATTATTGGCACAATACGCGGCGCTTGGTTACGAGAGCGTACTGACCTCGGTTGCGTGCCCTGAAAACATCGCTAATAGCGATGAGCAAATAGGGCTTGATGAGCTAAAGCGCTACATCGATAAGAAACTGGTCATTTTTGCTGGTCAATCAGGCGTCGGTAAAAGCAGCTTAATCAACGCCTTGCTGCCAGAATCAGGACAAGTGGTAAATGTCATTTCTGAAAACTCAAAGCTCGGTCAACATACCACCACCACCAGTCGCTTATTGCCCTTTAACCCCGACGACTTAGACCAAGGCGGCATTGTCGACACCCCTGGTATTCGTGAGTACGGTATTTGGCATCTCACCCCTGATGATATTATCTCAGGCTTTATCGAGCTTGCACCGCTGGCAGGTGATTGCCAGTTCCGCGATTGTCGCCATACCCATAACAGTAAAGGCTGCGCCTTATGGCAAGCGGTTGCGGACGGCGAAGTGTTGCAGCGCCGTGTTGAAAACCTTGTGACGTTAACAGAAGAGGCGGATACTAAGCCTTATTAGCAGATATGTCTAAAGGTTACTGATAAAGGAACGACGAGATAAAGGAACGACGAAGCCATCGCCCGTTTACTATAGATGACCTTATCGGTATAATAGCGCCTTGTTCACCATCGTTGAGCTGTTATCTCAGTTTGACCGAACACTTATATTTTTGGAGGTATGGTTTGGATCGTGCGCTGGAATTTGTGGGCAACCACCCGTTTTTATTTGGTATATTAGCCGTGCTTGCCGTGCTGTTTTTTGCCATTGAAAACAAACGTAGTGGCAGAAAAATATCGCCCAACACTTTGGGTATGATGGTCAACTCGCAAAATGCGCAGCTGATCGATATTCGCGCCAAAAAGAAATTTGAAACCGGTTATATCCAAGGCAGCCGCAACATACCTTTTACTGAGCTTAAAGACCGCATTGAGGAAATTCGTGCGATTGAGCAGCCAGTCATCATCGTCTGTGATATGGGTATCCAAGCAGGTGCTGCTGTCCAAATGATTGGTAAAGACAATGTCTATCGCCTAGATGGCGGAATCGGCGGCTGGCAAGGCGCTGGTATGCCATTGGTTGGCATAAAAGATACTAAGTCTAAAAACAAGGGTAAAGCCAAGCCAAGTTTGCATAAGTAAGACAAATCCTATTAGCTGGTCTTATTAACCAGCAGTACCAATCAAAAAGACACCTTTTTATCAGGTGTCTTTTTTTATACGCTAACTATGCTACCGTCAGCACTTTTTAACCAACACTGCTTGAATTTGCCATAGCCATCCCCACTTTATACGGAGCAGCAGCAAATATAGGGGTTATTTACGTATTGATAACGGATTATATTAATGACTACCCTATAATTTTTTTACCTTACTATATATCCTATTACTTATAACAAAATTGTTTCCCCATAAATTTATAAATAAGGAAAGACCATGACTGTACCTGTGCAAGTTTATACCACTCCAATGTGCCCATACTGCTCAAACGCTAAGCAATTATTACAATCTAAAGGTGTTGATTATGAAGAAATCGGCATGCATGACATCAGCCGCGAAGAGCGCCAGGCCTTGATGCAAAAGACCAACAACTATCGCACTGTACCGCAAATTTTTATTGGTGATATCTTTGTCGGTGGTTTCGACGAGCTTAACCAAATGAACCAACAAGGCAAACTTGACGAGCTATTAGCCGGTTAATCTGCTATTGTCCTTTTCTGTCTATTTTTATTGGTGTAAAAATAGACAGCGTTAAGAATACAGCTTTGTGATAAAAAACATTTAAAAAAACTGCGTAAAAGACCTTGAGATAAATCTCAAACCTTAGTTTGCATTTATATTACAATGATATGTTGTTACAATGACAATCTGCCCCATTATTTGATTAACTTTTAGAGGAATGACCATGGCTGAAGAGCAAGCACAACCACAATTGGCACTAGAACGCATTTATGTAAAAGACATGTCACTTGAAGTCCCAGGCGCCGCTGTATTTACTAAAGAGTGGAACCCTGAGCTTGATATCAATCTATCAAGCAATGCTGAAAAGCTTGATGACGATCATTATCAAGTGGTATTGACGGTCAGTGTCAACGCTAAAAACGCTGAAGAAGCGGCATTTATCGCTGAAGTGCATCAAGCGGGCATTTTCTTATTAAAAGACATCCCAGAAGATCAAATCGGTCAAATCTTGGGTGCTTATTGCCCGAACGTATTGTTCCCGTATGCGCGCGAAGTGATCAGCGACATCGTAACGCGTGGTAGCTTCCCGCAGTTATTGCTTGCTCCTGTTAACTTTGACCAAGCATATGCGCAAAGCCAACAGCAAGCGCAAGTTGATGCTCAAGGTAACGCGTAACTTTTTGCTAAAGCATTAGCTAAGCTGCATTTAAACAATAGTATCTAAAAGCCGTTTACTGAATTTAAGTAAGCGGCTTTTTTATGGACGTTTTTTAGTATTTGCTTTTACGCACTAAAAAACCCTGCTGCTATTAATAACAAGCGGCAGGGTTTTGAATATAACGGTTAATCAACACGTCTATCGGCGACGTTTAAAAAGCTTTAGCCTTTTAGTGCCGATAAGATTTGCTGTTTAACGTCATCAATGCCTTGGGTGCCATCGAATTTGTCATATTTAGGAGCATCGCCGCCCTCAGCTGCTTTTTCTTGATAGTAACCAACCAAAGCAGAGGTCTGCTGTTGATAGGTTGCTAAACGATCACGAATGGTCGCTTCTTTATCGTCTTCACGCTGAATCAACGGCTCGCCCGTCACATCGTCGATACCTTCGACCTTAGGTGGATTGTGGTCGATATGATAAACACGCCCAGAACCAGCATGCTGACGACGGCCTGATAGGCGCTTAACGATTTCATCATCAGGCACGCTGATTTCAATCACATGGTCAATCGCTACGTTGGCATCAGCAAGCGCTTGGGCTTGTGGAATGGTACGCGGAAAACCATCTAAAATACAGCCGTTGACACAATCAGGCTTGGCGATGCGTTCTTGCACGAGGTTAATGATAAGATCATCAGAAACCAAACCACCAGCGTTCATCACATCTTTTGCTTGTTTGCCAAGTTCCGTACCTTCTTTGATGGCGGCACGTAGCATATCACCTGTTGAGATTTGCGGGATATCATACTCTTTAGAGACGAACTGGGCTTGGGTACCTTTACCGGCGCCTGGTGGACCTAGCAAAATAATACGCATCATTATACGACTCTCCTTAATAGATAGGATTTTGGGACTAATAAAACTTAGGGATTGGTGGGTTGCAGAGCTTACCTTACCTTGTGGCTTTCAAAAGCTCAAGTATTTTTAGTCTTGATGCGGCAAGTTACGATGACTTATCTGTTCATGAGATAAGATTGTGCGGGTTATGCGCCGCCAAAAGTATGACGGCACACATTTACTAAGTATTCAATTTTTACAATATATCTATCAAGGAACTTGTTGATTAATCGCCACATTGACCTGATTTTGGTCGGCGCTAATCACCACAGGATTGCCGGTTAAATCACCGGATTCAGCATCGGCGGTCCCGCTATGGCTAATACGCGCAATGACAGCAAGCTGGACTTTATCACCGCGAGCAGACGCAAGCGTACGTTCAGGCATCATGGCGTCTAAATCACTTAGACTAATAGTCGCCTCTCCTTGTTTAATGACGCTAATCGGTAAACGCTTGGCAGCGAACGGTGGCCCACCTTTGACATCACGAATAGCGACAAACAACACATCGTCTGCTTTTACTAATGGTAGTAAACTTGCATTAATAGAGACGGTGACCTCAACGCCCTCAGATGCCTGCTGCTGCTGCGCGCTGACGTTGGCACTCAATTCATCAAGGCTTGCCAGCGCCTGGCTATGGTCGCCCGGTTTGGCAGCAATACTGGCGCGCAAACGCTTAATCCAGCCTTGTGCCTGCTCAAAGTTATTGCCACGCGCCTCGCCCATTGCCATCAGCATTTGAGCGCCTTCGTGCTTTGGATTTTTTGCTAGTACGTCTTGTAAGACGCGGCGGCTATTGGCATCGAGCTGGCCTTTATTGGCAAAAAAACTGATTTGCGCATAAGTGGTGGCAATCTCTTCATTGCCTGGCGACAAACGATAAGCACGCGATAAGGCTTCAAGCGCTGAGTCGGTTGCTTCTAATGATAAAAACAGCTCAGACAGACGCATCCAGCGATCAGGGTCATCAGCATGACGATAGACGTTGGTCTGCATAGCACTAATTAGCTGCGTACCATCTTCAATCGCCCAAGCAGGCGGCTGATCGATTTTACCCGTCAATAGGTCATCTGCTACTTGTCCGACTTTATCTTCAGCCGCCCATAAATCAAATACTGACGTACGGTCACTGATTAAGAAATAGGCCAATCCTGCCAATACCGGCACCCATATCATGATAATCAAACGACTTTTGAAACTTGGCGCTACCATGGGTGTGACTGTGCGCTGCGCGTCCAGTAATTGGCGCTCAAGCTCGAGCTTTTGATTGCGGTAATGGACGTCATCAATGGTGCCGCTGTCTTTATCGGTTTGCAGCTCTGTTAGACGCTCACGGAATACGGCAACGTTGATGTCTAGCAGTTGGTTGTCAACAGGCTTGTCGCGCAAGCGTGAGGCGCGTAGCCATGGCATGATAGCGATAACAGCCAGTAGCAGCGCAATAAACAAGCTTAGGGCAATAAATAAGCCAAAAGTAGAAAATAGGGTCATTTTTTGTCCTCTGTACTGGTGATAACAGCTTCGCTTTTAGCATTGCTATTGCTATTGCTATTGCTACGAGACAATAAACGATCAAGCTCCGCTTTTTCTGCCGCCGATAACGCTGCGGCGCTGTCTACATTAACCGCACTTTCACCGCGCGCCACGCGCTGACTACGTTTACTTTGCCAAAACCAGCCAATGATTAGCACAATCAATAATAATGGCGGAAAAAACCACAGTATCCAGGTCGATGGGCGCACAGGCGGCTTGTAAGTAATAAAGTCGCCATAACGCTCTTGCATATATGCGCGTATTTCCGCATCACTACGACCCTCTTTAATCATGTCGTACGTTTTTTGCTTTAAATCTTGCGCAATGGGCGCATCAGAACCTGCCAAATTTTGGTTTTGGCATTTTGGGCAACGCAGCTCCTCGATAAGTCCGCGATACTGCGCTTCTTGCTGCGGCGAATCGAAGTCATAAACGTCAATGGCAGCATGCGCATTGAAACTGAGGATAAAACTCAGCAAGCACGCAAGCATTAAGCTGGCTAACTTTATTATAAAATTTGCTGGTTTTATGCTTTGTGCTGACAGGCTTTTTGATGACATGTTTTTTGATGAATGTGCCTTTAAAGATATGGCGTTCATTTACACACCTCCTGAACCTGACTAGGATCGGGACTGACATTTTTCTTATCCGCTTCATTGAGCACCATCAAACAGGGCATGATGCGGCTTTGCCAGTTGCTTTCATTAATCTCACCAACAATATGCTGACGAATAATACCTTGCCCATCAACCACAAAGGTTTCAGGCGCGCCAGTTAAGCCTAAATCTAAAGCAAACTGCCCAGATAAATCCTGAATAGACATGGAGAATGGGTCGCCGCCACGATTTAAATATCCTAGCGCATCACCGATGTCATCTTTGTAATTAACACCAACCAAATTGACTCCGCGCTCTTCTAATTGCATTAAAAAAGGATGCTCAACGATACAAGTTGGACACCACGAGCCCCAAATATTCATCAAAAATGGTTGTTCGGGCAAATTGTCATTGGTCATCATACGGCTTGTATCGGATAATAATGGCAGCTCGAATGTCGGTACCGGCCGCTCAAGCGCAGTATTGGTGACGATATCCGTCGGCTGACCCAAACGCAGGTACAGCATAATAATAAAACCAACAAACACAATCAGCGGAATCAAAAACCATATCTTTATTTGGCTTTTTTTCATAGTTTTAGTCTTTTTATCTGCAGGCGCTTTTTGGGAAGAATTATTTGACTGACTCATGTTACTTCTCCCCTACTGTAGCTTCGGTAATAAATCCTGCTTTGTTGGCTGCCGTTTGCGTTGATGCCTTAGCCTTTTTAAAACGATAACGGCTATCAAGCATACTTAGCAGACCGCCTAAGGCCATGATAATCGCCCCAAGCCATATCCAGCGCACCAGCGGCTTGACATAAATACGTACCGCCCACTTATTACTGTCTTCTGCGATAGGCTCGCCCAGCGCTACATAGACATCACGCATGAGACTGGCATCAATTGCCGCCTCGGTCATTGGCATACCACTAATAATATAAGTACGTTTCTCCGGATACAAAGTTGTCACCGCGCGACCCTCTTTGGTCACCTCAACCTGTGCTTGCATACCATCAAAGTTACTGCCCCTGACTTCATGGAAATCTTTGACCTCAAAGTCGTAGCCTTGTACGTGCATAGTTTCATTTTCACCCAATGCCACATCGCGCTCGACACTCAAGGTGCTGGTAAACGCCACCCCGATGACGGCGACGATTACGCCAATATGAGCAGTTTGCTGCCCCCAGTAGCTCAAACGTAGCTGACCTAGTCCTTTAAAGAAACTTGGGGCGTTTTTGGTTTTGTCTTTAAAATCGACTGCCATCCAAAGTAAGACCCAAAAGCTAACCGCCAGCGTCACGCCAATATTTAACATATCAGACGGGCTAACAAAGTAGGCAATAATCGCTGCTAATAATAAACTGCTGAACGCAATGACCATACCGGCGCCTAAGAGCGGACGGCTGTCTTTTTTCCAGCGAATGTTAGAACCCATGCCCATTGCTACTAACAGTAGCCATGCTAAAGGTACAAAGAGCGCATTAAAGTACGGAGGACCAACAGAGACCTGACCCAAATTAAAGGAGTCAGCGATAATAGGATATAGCGTACCAAGCAGAACGACTAAGGTTGAGATTAAAATAATCACGTTATTAATAACTAAAAATGATTCACGCGATATCAGCTGATACTGACTTTCAACCGTCAGACGCCAACCGCGCACAGCAAACATCAACAGTCCGCTACCGACGATAATACCCAGAATGACCAAAATAACCAGACCACGCGTTGGGTCGGCAGCGAACGAATGCACTGAGGTAATAACGCCTGAGCGCACAAGGAATGTGCCCAAAAGACTCAAGGCAAAAGCAAAAATGGCCAGCATAATGGTCCATGCTTTAAAGACTCCGCGCTTTTCGGTTACGGCCAAGGAATGCAGCAAAGCTAAGCCTGCAAGCCAAGGCATCAGTGAGGCGTTCTCTACTGGATCCCAAAACCACCAACCGCCCCAGCCAAGCTCATAATAAGCCCACCAAGAACCAAGGGCGATACCAACAGTCAAAAAGCCCCACGCCGCCAGTGCCCATGGACGCGACCAGCGGGTCCAGACAGCGTCCAAACGTCCTTCCCATAATGCCGCCATACAAAACGCAAATGGCACGGCCATACCCACATAGCCCATATACAGCATTGGTGGGTGGACAACCAAACCAAAATCCTGTAGCAGAGGGTTTAAATCGGCGCCATCGACGGGTAAATTTGGTAAAGTGCGATCAAACGGTGATGAGGTAAAGATTAACATCGCCAGCATCATCACCTGCACGCCAGCCAATATCACCAGTACGCGGGCGCGCATGGTCAATGGCAAGCCACGGCTAAAGTAAGAGACCAAGGCACACCAAGTGGCCATAATGGTCATCCATAGTAGCAGCGAACCTTCATGCCCGCCCCACGTCGCCGACAATTTATAATACCAAGGCAACAAGGTATTAGAGTGCTGGGTGACATAAACCAAGCTAAAATCATTAAAATAAAAGCCTGCCATCAATGACCCAAACGAGACAATCATGGCCGCAAACTGCGCCCACGCTAAACTCGGTGCAAGGCGCTGCCAGGCAACGTGGTCGTTCATGACACCAATGGTTGGTAATACTACCTGCAAAATCGCCAACACAAAGGCGGCCAGCAAGGCAAAATAACCCAATTCTGTGATTAACATACGGTCTAACCTTGTTTACCTTAATACGGTCATTGTTTATTTTAGAAAGCAGTATTTTTAATGCGTCTGAGAATAGTCAATAGTCGTTACTTTTAGACATTACGCCGCCATTGTCATGCTTTTTTCTGCATCTGTATCTATCAGCTATTGCAGCTTAGAAGACTTACAGCATGGTACATTAGCGTCAACTTGTCACGTTTCTGTATCCACTCTGTAGGTAATGTGTGTAAAGAACATAAAAACCCTTTCTCACTGCATGGCAGGGAAAAACACCAAGACCAAATGCAACCAACCTGCCAAGAAACCTGTCAAACCACCAAGGATAATTAGCGTCATCTCATCTTCGCGAAAAGCGGGACGCAATAGGTTTTGAAACTCATCAGGGGATAGCGCGCGAATACGATCGCGAAACAGCCCAAATATTTTACTGGCACGGCTTTCATTAAGTTCAGGGTCTCGCAGTGGCACCATAGTCGCGACGATGGATTTGTCGATAATGGTATTTTTCAATTGCCCAAACTCGCGGCGACCCAGCCCAACCCGCAATGTGGTACTAATGACCGGCGATTCTAACACTTTATACAAATGCGATTTCATCAACTCACGCGTTTCGGCGGCGCGGTCACCATACATCATCTCATTCATGATGTTTTCTAAAGTGACCAAATCTTTGACCACAATCTCAGCAAAAACTTCAGAAACTTCTTCTTGGCGCTTCATAAAGCCGCCTTGAAAGCGGTACTGAGCAATGTGCGGCAGTTGCGGCTTAATAAATGGGAAACGGTTTTGTAGCGCAAAAAACTTCACATACGGAATAAAACGTGGCTCAACTGGGTTAAACACCATCCAAATCGCAATCCAGTTGGTCAAGAACCCCCAAATAGCGGCAAAAAACGGTACCGTCCAATGCTGCGGTACCACCAAAAATATAAACATTTGGATAATACCGAATACAAGGCCAATCAAAGCACTGATATGCCAGATAAAATCAATTTCTTTTTGCCCCACTTTTAAAAACATATTGACCATCAAACGCCGGTCGCTTTCCATTTTATTGACAATCATTTTGCGCATATCGACCAAGTCTTCGACGTGATAGGTCAAATCGGTCACCAAGGATTGCATGATATTTGGCAACTCTTGATGCGCTTGAGCATAGACGCGGCGCTTTAACGCATAAGGCAGATTGCCCCACAGCGCTGGCGAATGGTCAAGCATAATCTCATCAATCAAACTATCAAGGTTTTCATCGACCGTATCGGTGATAAATACCGCCATCTGTTCTGGCTCCATCGCCTGAAAAAACTCATCGAGCGAACCCAGCTTTGAGAGCGTCTGATCAACAATCACGCCCGATATCTTGCCTGCTTTACGTGGCACGATCCCTTGCCAACCCAATCCCGGCAAACCAAAGAATGGAAAGTTTGGAATCCGAATACCCCAAAATTTAATCGGATAAAATAGCATCTTGAGTGCCATCCACACGTGTATCCAAGTGACAAATGCGGTCACTGGTGGAATGGTCAACATAGCAAAAAACTCGGGGTGTTCCGCTATCGTCTGCCACAATGAATTTGCATCCATGACTCTAATTATCCTTGAGGTGATGATGGTCGTTGTTAAGCAAATACCCTTAGTCGATTAAGAACGCTCAATAAAAACGCTCTATCCTCAATAACCACTGAATTAAATAACGCTATAGATGCGATAAGTGGCTAAAATAAATCGCCTGATTTTAGCATACTTGCTATTTATTAGCACATATCAAGCCTTGGCAAGTTGTGACTAGCGATGACACGTTTTGCGCCCTACTTGTCAACCTAAACCTTTACTATCATTTAATGATGTTAAAAATACCTAAAGAACAATGACGATCATGGCAATAACGATCCTCACAAAATAGACGACTGCTTACTGCGCCCAAGTTTTTGTTCTGTTATAATTTACGGTTGCTTAATACTACTGGCTAGCTGAATACGGCAAGTAAATTATTTGACCTTTTTATTGATAAATCATCGCGCTATGTTATTGAAATACTTTGTCTTATCCTTTATGCTCACCCCGCTTTAGATAAACAAAGAAATGACTGTATCTTTCTTGGCTTTATTTATCTGTGCTTAATCAATCATCACTTTATCAACGACCGTTTTACTGATCGTCTGGGTACTGACTTTATATGAACAAACCGCTCGCGTCCGATACCGAACAGGTCAATCGTATTTTTACCAGCCGTATTATTATCCTCGGGCTATTCATGTTTGTGGGCTTGTTGGGATTGATCGTGCGTTACGGTTATCTGCAAGTGTATGCTCATGATAAGTACACTACCCAAGCCGATAACAATCGCATTAAGCTCATCTCTGCGCCGCCCAGTCGCGGTTATATTTACGATCGTAATGGCGTGATTCTCGCTGACAATCAGCCGGTATTTACCGCTATGCTTAGCCCAGACGAAGTCGAAGATCCAGAGCGCACGCTAAATCTGCTCGCGCCCATTTTTGATCTTACCGAAAAAGACATTACCGATATTTTGGCCCGCGTTAGCAAAACCAAAAATGACCCGGTGACCATCAAAATTGATTTGACCGAAGCGCAATTGGCGCAGTTTAGTGAACGTCAGCCTTTTTTTCGTGGTATCAGTATTCAGAGTAAACTCACGCGCTCGTACCCTTACGATGAGCTATTTGCCCATGTGATTGGCTATGTCGGACGTATTAACGATAAAGAATCCAAGCAAATTAATAAGGATCGCTACGCAGGTACTGATCTTATTGGTAAAATCGGTATCGAAGATTATTATGAAGATATCCTCTTAGGGCAGCCAGGCTATCAATCGGTTGAGACCGACGCACACGGCAATATCATCCGCCAACTAGACACCAAACCACCGATCGCGGGCAACGACATCACTTTGAGCTTAGATTATGGCCTACAAAAAGTCGCCCAGCAGCAGCTAGATGGCCGCCGCGGTGCCATTGTGGCTATTGACCCCAAAACAGGCGACGTACTGGCGTTTGTGAGTAACCCAAGCTACGATCCCAATCCCTTTATCTCTGGTATCTCCTTTAAAGATTATGGCGACCTGCGCGACGATATCGATCAGCCGCTGTACAACCGTGCGCTGCAGGGCATGTATCCCCCTGCCTCTACCATCAAGCCCTTTGAAGGCTTGGGCGCGCTGCATTATGGCCTACGGGAGTGGGAGACCTCTATCTATGACCCAGGGTATTTTAGCTTGCCAGGCGACAGTCACCGTTTTCGCGACTGGAAACGCGGTGGTCACGGCACGGTAGATTTAAAGAAATCCATCATGATGTCGGTCGATACCTATTATTATAAATTGGCGTATGAGATGGGGATTCAGCGCCTTCATGACTGGATGGTGCGCTTTGGTTTTGGTGAGCAGACCGGTATTGACTTACCCAATGAAAAATCAGGCGTTATGCCGTCACCAAAATGGAAAAAAGACACCTATGATAAAGGTTGGTTACCAGGTGAAACCATCTCTGTCAGTATCGGCCAAGGGTATTTTTTAGCCACGCCATTACAGATTGCCAATGCCACCGCCATGACCGCCAACAAGGGTTATCACATCACCCCGCATTTATTAAAAAGCAGCGATGGCGCGGCGGCCGTTAACGTGATTAGCAAGCCTGATGGCAAAATTGACTACAATGGCAAACCGTCAGATTGGACGCGTATGCACGATGCGATGGAACAAACGGTTAAGGCAGGTACAGCGCGTGGCATTTATACACCGCGCTATCGCATCGCTGGTAAAACCGGAACGGCGCAGGTCAAATCTATCGCTCAAGGTAAAAGCTATAATAAAGCGGCACTCGATAAACGTCACTGGGATCATGCTTGGTTTAATGGTTTCGCGCCTGTAGAAGAGCCAGAAATCGCCCTTTCAGTACTGGTCGAAAATGGCGGCGGCGGTAGTGCCGTTGCAGCGCCTATTGGTCGCGCCTTATTTGATTATTGGATGCTACAGCGTAAAACCGACCCTATTTTGCCGCCAACTGCCGATGAGCTAAGGGCCATCAAACGCCAAAAGGCTTTTGAAAAGGCAATGCGCGACGCCTTACGTGATAAAGAGCAAGCGCTAGCGGAAAAAGCCGAGGCGCAAGGTGCCGAGAACGCAGCCACATCTGAATAAAATATATAAAACGAAATGCACCGAATAAAAAGCTGTAGATAAGAGACACTATGAAGAAACTCTCAAATGGTCGCGAACAAAAGAAAAATCATAAAGCAAAAAACGCAGTAGCGGGCGACGTACGTATCATCGGCGGGCAGTATAAACGCCGTATCGTCAGCTTTATCGATGCCGAAGGTTTGCGCCCGACTCCTGACCGCCTGCGCGAGACCTTGTTTAATTGGTTGATTGCCGATATTCATGACGCCAAAGTACTTGATAGCTGCGCTGGTAGCGGCGTTTTAGGCTTTGAAGCCTTATCACGTGGCGCGGCTCATACAACCTTTATTGAAGTAAGTTCAGCGCAAGTCACTATGCTGCGCCAAAGTGCCGAGCAATTACGCTTAGATGCCAGTAACTATCAGATTATTCAAGGCACCGCCGAGCAGGTACTGACGCAAAACCAAACGATACAGCGGCATTTTGATATCGTCTTTATCGACCCGCCGTATGCGCAAGATTTATGGCAGCCGATTTTGACAACACTTATTAAACAGTCTTTAATCAACACAGAAACGCTGATTTATTTAGAGGCGGATAAAGATTTAACCCTGCAACTGGACCAATTGGTAGCAAGTATCAACGAAAGCGCTGAGCCGCTAGCAGATATAGCGCAAAGCCTAATACGTTTTGAATGCCTAAAACAGACCAAAGTTGGGCAAGTTGTCGCTGGACTTTATCAGCTTTCAGCGTCATAATTGTCAGGTTAATAAAAGCCATTAACAAATTTTGAAAATGTTTAAAACCGCTAAAAAACTGGCCAACGCTGCAGTTTAATGTATATAAGGCGAAAATAAACCCCAATGCAGCTTGCAAGCGTAGGCGCTACTGCTTATAATGTGCAGTCTGTTTTTTGAGAGCCCCGTTCCCAGCTAAACTCTCAACGAATTCTAATTTTAAGGTTTTATCATGAAAACACTTAGTGCAAAACCAGCTGAAGTGACCCATGACTGGTATGTCGTAGATGCTGACGGCAAAACCCTTGGTCGCTTAGCTACTGAAATCGCTAGTCGCTTACGTGGCAAGCACAAGACTTGTTACACGCCGCACGTAGATACTGGTGATTTTATCGTTGTTATCAACGCAGAAAAAATCGCGGTAACGGGCAAAAAAGCGCAAGACAAAAAGTACTATCGTCACAGTGGTTACCCAGGTGGTATTAAAGAAACCAACTTCACCAAGCTGATTGCACATAAGCCTGAAGATGTTCTACATAAAGCGGTTAAGGGTATGCTTCCAAAAGGTCCTCTTGGCTACGCGATGATCAAAAAGCTGAAACTATATGCGGGTACAGAACATCCACATGAAGCTCAGCAACCTAAAGAACTAGACATCTAAGGATATACTTATGGAACGCAATTACGGAACTGGTCGTCGCAAAACTTCTACTGCTCGTGTCTTTTTAGCGAAAGGTACTGGTAGCATCGTTGTTAACGGCAAACCACTTGATGAGTACTTCAGCCGCGAAACATCGCGCATGGTTGTTCGTCAGCCTTTAGAACTACTTGAATCACCTACTGCTTATGACCTATACATCACTGTAAAAGGTGGCGGTATCAGTGGTCAAGCGGGCGCAATCCGTCACGGCATCACGCGTGCATTGATTGAGCTTGACGAAGCCAACAAACCTGCTCTAAAAGCAGCTGGCTTTGTTACTCGTGACTCACGTCAAGTTGAACGTAAGAAATTGGGTCTACGTAAAGCACGTAAACGTCCACAATTCTCAAAACGTTAATCAAAGCTATCTCTTCTCTTTTTACCACTGCCTTCTTTTTCTCAGAGTCGCTGCAGCAGTATTAAGCAAAAGAGTAGATTTGCAAAACCTTATAAGCTGGTCTCAGTTTATAAGGTTTTTTTATGGCTATTTTTTAGCGCTGCTGTTTTAACTCTATAGTGAGTGAAAAGTAATACCGATACATCACGCACTGCTGATATCCATTTTTCTTGCTTGCTGTGCCTGCGCAGACAGAGGCTACAAAAAATTGATATCAGCAGTACCGCAGTGTTTTTAGGATATTTTGACTATATTGTTTAAATGCTTAATAGTTGAAAAGTCCTTAGCTCTCGTTGTCGTTAGTTTATTAAAACCTGCTTGCAAACTTAGCCATGCTCCCCCATCATAATAATAACTTTTATTACACTGTGCTCATTATGAAAGCCCCCGAACAATACGATCCTAGTAACCCATCAAAAACGGATATGCCGCCGCCTACAGGTAAGCATAATAAACAGAGTGAAATGGTTAAGTCGCCCGCCATTCCTGCTGGCATGCCTACAATTACGCAAACGCATAAACAAACGGCGCAAGCAGAAAAGAAACCCTTTCAGTGGCAGTTTTTATTGCCGCAATATTGGGGCATCTGGCTGTTATTGGCAATTATCATGCCGATGATATATCTGCCGCTGCGTTGGCAGTTTTGGTTGGGTCGTAAACTGGGTATTTCAATCTATAAACTAGTCGGCTCGCGCAGACGTGATACCTTAATTAATTTAAGATTGGCTTTCCCAGAAAAGCCTGAAGCAGAGCGCGAACTGATGGCAAAGCAAGTGTTTGTCAATCAAGGTATCGGTGTGTTTGAAACTTTGTGCGCTTGGTATCGTCCCAATATTTTTACCCGTACGGTGTCTATCTCGGGCTTACAGCACCTAGTGAATGCCCAAAACCAAGGTCGACCTGTGATTTTACTTGGGGCCCATTATACGATGCTCGATCTTGGCGGCATGCTATGCACGCAGTTTTTTGCCACCGATTGTATGTACCGCCCGCAAAACAATCCGCTTCTTGATTGGTTCATTTATAACGGACGTACTAAGATTTTTGGCAAGCAGATTGCCAGCCGTGACATGCGTAGTCTTGTTAATTCTATTAAAGCTAAGCACGTGATTTGGTATTCACCTGACCAAGATTATGGTCTCAAGCAAGGTGTCATGGCGCCGTTCTTTGGTGTGCCCGCTGCTACTATTACCGCTTCTCGGCGGATGGCAAAATTGGGTGACAAGCAAAACCCACCGGCAATCATGGCCCTGCATACTTATCGGCAAACGCCTGATAACCTACCAAAGGGCAAACGTCCGCATTATCATCTGACCATTACGCCAGAGCTAGAGAACTATCCGAGCGATGACGAGGTTGCCGACGCGACCCGCGTTAACGAGGTGCTAGAAGGGTTGATTCGTATCGATCCCACCCAGTGGATGTGGTTTCATCGTCGCTTTAAAAACGGCCCTAACGGACGTACCGATATTTATAAGTAGGTTTTGATTCCCCAAAAAACAGCTGCGAAATTTGCTATACTTTGCAGCTGGTATTTTATCAGCCCTATTATTTACCTCGATAACTTATCTATTTTAATAACTCACTCATATCAATAACTCACCTGCATAAATAACGATGTGAGAAATAAAATAACGGATTTTTCATGAGCACTCAAACTGACGCAGCTGTAGACAGTTCTAAACAAGAAAGTAAACGTATCCTAACCGGTATCAAACCGACGGGCATTCCGCATTTGGGTAACTACGTTGGCGCCATTCGCCCGGCCATTCAATCGATTCAAGACAGTGATGATGAGGCTTTTTTCTTTTTGGCCGATTATCATGGCATTATCGGCTGTTATGACCCTGCTGTCATTCATGAATCGACCAAAATCATTGCCGCGACATGGATTGCCTGTGGTCTTGACCCTGAACGTGTGACCTTTTATCGTCAATCTGATGTGCCAGAGATTCCAGAGCTTGCATGGATTTTAAATTGCTCATGCGCCAAAGGGCTGATGAACCGCGCGCACGCTTATAAAGCGGCTGTCGATATCAATACCGAAAAAGCCGACGTTGATCCAGATCAAGGTATTAATATGGGTCTATTTGGCTATCCAGTGCTGATGGCGGCCGATATCTTGATGTTCAATGCGACTCATGTACCCGTCGGTCGTGACCAAGTACAACATATCGAGATGGCACGTGATATCGCTGGTACATTTAACCATCGTTATAAACCTCTCTTTACGCTACCATCAGCGGTTGTTGATGAAGATATCCCGCTATTGACAGGACTTGATGGTCGCAAAATGAGTAAGAGCTATGGCAACACCATTCCTCTATTCGGTGACCCTAATCCACAAGTCAGTCCTGAAAAGCAAATGCATAAAGCCATCATGAAGATTGTCACCAACTCACAACTGCCTGCTGAACCGAAAGACCCTGATGATTCTGCCCTTTTTGAGATTTATAAAGCCTTTGCAACGCCTGCAGAGATTATTGATATGCGTGATCAATATGCAGCTGGTATTGGCTGGGGCGATGCTAAGCAAGCATTGTTTGATAAAATCAATAGCGAGATTGCCCCATTCCGTGCTCGTTATGAGGAACTGATGGCCAATCCAAAAGAGCTAGAAGAAATCTTACAAATGGGCGCAGAAAAAGCCCGTCGCCATAGCCGTAAACAGCTCGATAAAACGCGCCGCGCTATTGGTATTCGCCCCCTTGCTAAGCTTAAGTAAGTCTTTGATTGCTTTTACTCACAGTAATCAGGGCGGATGCTAAAGGTGCAGACAGTATTGAAAAATGAAACAGCGACTTTACCAAAAGCCGCGTTTTCCGTAAGCGCGCATGAAAACGCTAAGTTTATGGATAACAATGGCAAACATCGTATTTCAATCAATAATGATATGGCGCTGCGTATTTATCAGACGCCAGTGCAGCATCTACCAGAAGATCTCTATGTACCACCGCAAGCCTTTGCCATTTGGCTTGAGCAATTTGCTGGACCCTTAGATTTTTTATTATATCTGGTCAAAAAGAATAATGTCGATCTCACCCAAATGCCGATATTGCCGATTACTGAGCAGTATTTGGCTTATATCGGTGAGCTGGATACCGAACATTTTGAATTGGCCGGTGACTATCTGCTGATGGCGTCGACCTTGATTGCCATTAAGACCGAGCTGCTACTACCAAGGCCTGAAACGCCAAGCGATGAGCGCGACCCAAAAGCTGAGCTGATTGAACGCCTTGAAGAATATGCGCAAATCAAAGTGGCCAGTCAACGTTTGGACAATCTGGTGCGTCTTGAGCGCGATGTATTTTTGGCGATGGTCAGTGTGCCAAGTCAAGACGTTATGAATGCCGAACTGCCCAATTATTCGCCAAACCTTTTGATTGATAGCTTATTTAAAATGCAGCTACAGCCCGACTATCAAATGCATAATATCAAAGTTGATGCAGTGCCTCTTTCTGATCGTATCGCTAGTATTAGCAGACAACTAAGCACGGATGGTGCGCGCTCGTTTTATGAACTACTGGATAAATCCCAAGGTAAGATAGGCGTCGTAGTCAGTTTTGTCGCCGTACTTGAGCTGATGAAACGGCAGTTGGTTGGTGTCGTAAATAATCATTCAGAGCTCCAACCAGCTGCTGACAATCAGTCTGCTGTAGACCGCCATATAGGACAATTAACGTTACAGTGGCTAGCTTAATGGTTTTAACAGAGAATACGTGCAATGACAGATAAGCAAAATCAAGATTTAGAAGAAATCAGCAAGCATATCGAAGTACTCCTGCACGCTTCAGAAGCACCCCTGACTGCCAGTATTTTAAAAAAATATCTGTCATTAAACACTAAAGAGCTTACGCAAGCATTAGACCTACTACAACAACGTTTAGATACTGGTGTGCTGACCTTACACGAAACTGCTAGCGGCTATCGACTGCAGATCGCCGACGACTATAGTGCATTAATCCAGCGTGTCTTTCCTCAGCGTCAAGAGCGCCTGAGCCAAGCCCTGCTTGAAACCTTAAGTGTCATCGCCTATAAGCAGCCTGTGACCCGTAGTGATATCGAGCACGTGCGCGGTGTGACGCTATCAAGTAATATCTTGCGTCAACTGTTTGATAAAGGCTGGGTTGAAGAGAAAGGTTATAAAGAAACTTTGGGGCGCCCTGCACTGCTACATACCACAGCGCAATTTTTAGATGCGTTTGGATTAACCAGTTTAGATGAGCTACCGCCACTGCCCGATATGGAAGCCATCAAAGCTTTGTCTTAGTAGCAAGTCGTTATTTCTTATCGATTAAAGTAAAATCTGTATATCTTGGACTTATAGCAATAAAAAAGGACAGGCTTTATAAGCGTGTCCTTTTTTTATAGGCTCAATCAGTAAAAGAATTATTGATTAATAATATCAACGCCCTTTGGCGGCGTGAATTTAAACTGACTGCTATTGATACTTGGGTTCATTTTAATACCGCTAAACTTAATCGTCGTGGTTTGTCCTAGCGTATCATTCAGCACCATCATCACAGGTTTGCCGCCGCTAAAACTCATCGATAAGCTCTTAAAGCTGGCGCTATCTGATTTTGGATAGAGCACATAGTAGTTTTTATTGGCATAAGGCTGGGTGATTTTAAAGTTTTTATCAATCTTACTTGGATCACCCGATAACAATAACGCTGGCGTGTTACCTACTTGGCTATCGACATTTTGCTTTGTCGCTTGTTCCAAATCTTTGTCATAAATCCACATTGAGCTACCATTCGCCACAATGAGCTGTTCTGACGGTGATTTGGTTTCCCAGCGGAAGTTATTTGGACGCTGGACGCTCATGGTACCACTAAAAGTACCGCTATTCGCGCCTTTGGTGGTTTGGCTAAAATTAGCGGTCATGCTTTTGGTGTTGCTTAACAGCTTATTTAAACGTTTAGCGGCCGTTAAATTATCCGCAGGAGCAGCGCTTGCCGTTTGGGTCAATGCCACCATCGGCGCTGCCACTCCAAGCGATGTCATCAATACGCCCGTTAAAGCGCCGCCCATCAATTTTTGTTTTAAAGTGGTTTTTTTTGATAATACAGTCATTATAAATCCTCTTTTAAATGCAAAGTTGCATAAAGATAAAACGTTTTAATTAAAATTTTTGTTTTCAATAAGTGCTTATCTCGCGCCAAAAAAACGACGTCAGTAAACAATGCAGACAGTGTGCCAGTTTTTTTATTACGCGCCTAGTCATGATTTGCAATCATTACTACCGTTGCCATACGCGCTTGTAACCGACAGCGTTACACGGCATATAGCGTTGTTTATTCTTTGCTTTAGCTGTTTTTCATGTAAATGAGCGCCATAAAAAAGCCCTTACTACCAAAGGGTAATAAGGGCTTTTTTAGTCATCGGATTATGTTAGTTAATAACTAAATAATCTAGATCGGCAACTATGCGCTTTCAACCATAACATAACGGCGGTTGAATTTACCTTTGGTCGCAAACTTTACCACACCGTCATTTAGTGCAAATAAAGTATGGTCACGACCCATGCCAACGCCTTCGCCTGCGTGGAATTCTGTACCACGTTGACGTACGATGATGTTACCAGCTGTGATAGCTTGGCCACCAAAGATTTTAACGCCTAGCATTTTTGGGTTTGAATCACGACCGTTACGGCTTGAACCGGCAGCTTTTTTATGTGCCATGAGAAAATCTCCTTGTTAATGTGACTTATCGCTAATGCGACAACTCTTAAGCATTTAGTGCGCTATTTAGCAGTCATTGCTAAGTGAATAATTAGGCATTAATCGCTTTGATTTTTAACAAGGTATACCATTGGCGGTGACCTTGCTCTTTGTGATAATGCTTACGACGGTTGTGCTTGATGATACGGATTTTTTCGCCGCGACCATGCTCAACCACTTCAACTTCTACGCTAGCGCCTTCAACGACAGGCTGACCGATTTTGACAGTTTCACCGTCAACAACCATCAATACGTCTTCAAATTTGATTGTTTCGCCTTTTTCTGCTTTTAGTAATTCAACTTTTAAAAGCTCATCGACCACAACACGGTGCTGTTTACCACCAGTTTTGATTACTGCGTACATTGTCTGACTCCGTTTAACCCGTGTGCCGTGGCTGATGTTATATCAACGCTTCAATAACGAACACGACAGGGAAAAATTAAAGGCAAGATTTTACGGCTTTTTGCTCATAAAAGCAAGCCGCGCCTCTTGTTTTTGCAAGGTGGTAATAACAATCATAGCGATTGATATAAGTCTCTAAAAAAGCGATAGATTTCACTGACAAAGGTAGTGACTACCGATGTTAAGATAAACCGCTCTATGTAGATATACTATATCAAACGCGAATGGGTTAAAATCCAACAGCCGCTATTATAGCTTATATTATCAGTGACTTACAGTTTTTTGTAAATATAAATCTTATTAACGACTATTATTAATAAAATGTTGCTAACATAAGTGACTAATTAAAAAAATCTAACCAGTTAATTTTTAAAAATGATAGAAATCAAAAGGACAACACGTCTCTAAATTAAAAGTCCTAACTTACTTTCTGCTATACTTAAATCAACCATTGACCTAAACAGCTATGCTATTATGCGTCAAACGCTAGCCTAACTATTATTTGCTGCAAGCATTATTATAGATAGACCGCTATCCAAACCCTCTTTTATTTTCATTGGTATGACGACTCATTATGACCAGTAACTCTTTATCTAACGCCGCTGCAGCATCAACCACACCCTTAACTAACTTAGCAAGCAATGCTGAACCCAACCATGCTGACACCCTAAGCTATGCCGATATTCAAAGCATCGTTGCTGATGATTTTGACATTATGGACAAGCAAGTCTTTGGCAGCTTGAATTCTAAAGTCCAATTGGTGATGAGCGTCTCGCAGCATGTAATCAATGCTGGTGGCAAACGTATGCGCCCGCTGATTACCTTATTGTGCGCGCGCATGTTTAGCGACGAGCCATCGCAACAAGCGATGCATCTGGCGGCGATTACTGAGATGCTGCATACGGCAACCTTGGTACATGATGATGTGATTGATGAGTCGGGTCAACGCCGAGGCAAACCAACGGCTAATGCTACTTGGGACAACGCCACTGCCGTGCTGGTCGGTGACTATTTAATCGCCCGCGCTTTTAACTTGTTGGTTGGTTTTCAAAGCTTGCCGTTATTGCAGGTATTCTCCGATGGTACTTGTGATATCGCCGAGGGCGAAGTCTTACAGCTACAGCATCAGCATAACCCTGCAGCCACTGAACAAGACTACCTCAATATCATTGATGGCAAAACCTCACGCTTATTTATGATGGCGACCCAAGGCGCGGCTATTTTGCAAAATAAAACCGAGCACTTGCAAGCATTGGCTGATTTTGGTCAACACTTCGGTAACGCTTTTCAAATCGTCGATGATGTACTCGACTACAGTGGCGATAGTGAAGTAATGGGCAAGAATTTGGGCGATGATTTGGCAGAAGGCAAACCTACGCTGCCAACCATTAAGGCACTTGAACTATTAAAAGACAGCGATAAAGCAGGCTATGAGCAATTACGCCTTGCGGTGCAAACGGGTAAAACGCCAAACGCTGAGCAGCTTATCGAGCTCGTCCGTCAGTCAGGTTCGCTTGAATACTGTAAAAAGCGTGCTTTGGAAGAAACCAAACTGGCACAGCAAGCGCTAAGCAGCTTACCTGATAACCGCTACCGTCAAGGGCTATATCAGCTGACTGAGCTTGCTAGCGCGCGGTTAGTGTAAATATTGCTAGCCTATATATTATAGATGCTTAAAAATATTATTGATGCTTAAAATGTTTAGGCATCAATAAAAAAGTATGTGACCATTTAATTTTTAGTTAAGTTGTACTTTATAATAATGAAATAAATAAAATGAGAAAATAAGGTTGCTATACACGCAGCTTTTTCATTACCCATCGCTTTCTTCGTTCAGTTGTTCTTATTTTTCCCTGAGATTTTAGCGTTCACACTTAAGTATTGCTAAAACATCGTTTTTCTGTACATGCCATTTTCTGCTATATTTTTATATGGTTTTCTTGCTACTATCCCTAAATCGTATTTAAAAAAACAAAATTTAACAATATTTTGGCACGGTATTCATTACCAATCTTACGAAGTATTTAGAACGTTACGCTTGTATTATCAATGGTTGTTAAATCTTTATTGAGAAATGAGCTTATCACAAGGTAGATGAAGGTTTTTTTGCATCTTGACTGTGGGGTATACCCTATAGTTTATAATCATGCATTACTTTAAATCTGCTTAGCCGATTGTTCTGTGTTTAGTTATTATATTATCTATTTAGTAATGAACTCTAACAGCGGTAAAGACATATTACGTTTCATATTTACTTCGTTAAGATTTATCCATAAACTTTTTAAACTGTAATTATTATATGATATTTATATTGCCGAGGACATTGATGAAGCACTCTACTCTTGCGCTTGTAATAGCATCTGTACTATCTGGCGCTGTATTGGTCGGCTGTGATAAAAATGAGGACGCAGCTGGGGCAGCGGCGCAGCAGCAGATGCCACCTGCCGTCGTCAACGTTCAGACTGTCACTTTAGATACCGTACCGCAAGTACAAACCTTTGCTGGTCGTACCGCCGCTTACCAAACCGCCGAC
The DNA here is from genome assembly GCF_007280595.1 of Psychrobacter sp. YGAH215. NCBI lineage: Bacteria > Pseudomonadati > Pseudomonadota > Gammaproteobacteria > Moraxellales > Moraxellaceae > Psychrobacter > Psychrobacter sp. YGAH215. The sequence continues at coordinate 79,829 of NZ_VKLR01000021.1, forward strand.
GTTCGCCCACAAGTAAACGGAATTATTGACGAGGTGTTGTTCCGCGAAGGCAGCAACGTTAAAAAAGACCAACCTTTATACCGTATCAATACCGATAACTACGCGACGTCTATCACCAGTGGGCAGGCGGCCATTCAACAAGCTGAAGCCAATTATCAGACGGCGTTAGCAAACAACGCCAATGCCAAAGCTGAGCTGGTCAGTCGCCAAGCGTCATTATCACAAGCGCAAAATGACTTAAATCGCTTGCAAGGCTTGATCGAAATTGATGCCATCTCAAAGCAGCAATACGACCAAGCAGTTACCCAAGTTCGCACCGCACAAGCAGCAGTCGAAAGCGCGCGTGCGGCGATTGGGCAAACAGAAGCAGGTATTGAAAGTGCTAAAGCTGGTATCCAAACAGCAAAAGCAAACTTACAAGCCAGTACACTAGATCTCAACCGTACTATCGTACGGGCACCGCTCGCAGGTCGTACTGACCGCTCTAGCGTTACTGCTGGTACCTTGGTTAGCGCCGGACAACCAGATCCTTTAGTGACCATCTCGCGCTTAGATCCTATCTATGTCGATATCAGCCAGTCATCCTCTGAGCTGCTGAAACTACGCCAGCAAATTTCTGCTGGTAAAGCACAAGCAGGTATGAATTCGGTTGAGTTGGTATTAGAGGACGGCTCAACGTATCCGGTACGTGGCGAGCTGGCATTATCAGAAGCAAAAGTTGATGAATCAACAGGTACTGTGACCTTACGTGCAGTCTTCCCTAATAAGAATAATATCTTGTTGCCGGGTATGTATGTCAGTGCGCGCTTGACTCAAAGCGTCATCACTAACGCCGCTTTAGTGCCACAAAGCGCAGTAATGCGGACACCGAAAAGCGAAACACAAGTTTATATCGTTGATGAAAATAACAAAATCCAAGTACGTCCTGTCACTATTAATGGCACCTACAAAGATCAATGGGTCGTCACTGATGGCTTAAAAGCAGGGGATAAAGTGGTGGTGATCGGTGGCTCAAAAGTCAAACCTGAGCAAGAAGTCGTCGCCAAACCTTTAGAAAATCCAAATGCTGCCCCTGCTAAGCCGGGCGCGCCAACTGCTCAAACGCCGCAGCAAGCCGCAAAAGCGATGGATAAGCCAGCTAGTAAAGATGCCTCTGCTAAAAAACCAGCAGAATCTACCGCTAACTAATTCCATTCAAAGATAGGAAGACTAGGAATATACTATGTCACGTTTTTTTATTGATCGCCCTATTTTTGCTTGGGTGATGGCTATTTTGGTCATGCTCATCGGGGTAATATCGGTTATTAACCTACCGATTGAGCAGTATCCACGCATTGCACCGCCAACCATTTCGGTGAGCGCAAGCTATCCTGGTGCGAACGCGCAGACCGTTGAAGATTCAGTGGTTCAGATTATCGAACAACGTATGAAAGGGCTTGATGGCTTGATGTATATGTCATCATCGAGCTCGTCAAATGGTGGCGCATCTGTAACGCTTACCTTTGAAAACGGTACCGATCCTGATACCGCACAGGTACAGGTACAGAACAAACTGCAAGCCGCGATGAGCTCACTCCCTGAGTCCGTACAGCGTCAAGGCGTCAACGTCAATAAATCCTCTAGTAGCTTTTTAATGGTACAAGGGTTTATCTCTGAAGACGGCAGTATGGATAACAGCGATATTGCTGACTATATCAACTCAAACGTCGTTGACCAGCTCAGCCGTGTCGAAGGCGTTGGTGAAGTGCAGGTGTTTGGTTCAGCCTATGCCATGCGTATCTGGCTTGACCCTTCGCTGCTACGTAGTTATAACTTGGTGCCAGCTGATGTGGTCAATGCCGTACGTGCGCAAAACGCGCAGGTGTCTGCTGGCCAATTAGGACAAGCACCTGCAGATACGGATCGACAGGTTATTAACGCCACGGTTACCGTGCAAAGCTATTTACAAACCCCTGAAGAATTTAAAAATATCTTATTAAAAACCGATACCTCTGGGGCGAAGGTTCGCCTAGGTGATGTTGCAAAAGTTGAAATCGGTAGTGAAAACTATAGTGTGACTGCGCTTTATAATGGGCAGACTTCCGCTGGTCTCGGTATTTCTTTGGCGGGTGGTGCAAACGCGCTTGAAACTCGTGAAGCCGTTGGCGCTCGTATGGCGGAGCTTGAACAGAATTTCCCAAAAAATCTGACGACCGTTGTTCCTTATGACACCACGCCATTTGTACGTTTGTCTATTGAGCAAGTAGTCAAAACACTAATCGAAGCGATTGTTTTAGTCTTTATCGTCATGTTCATTTTCTTACAGAACTGGCGCGCGACCATTATTCCAACGCTTGCTGTACCCGTGGTATTACTAGGTACTTTTGCCGTCTTATATATCGCTGGCTTTAGTATCAACGTATTGACCATGTTTGCTTTGGTATTGTCCATCGGTCTACTGGTCGATGACGCCATCGTTGTCGTCGAAAACGTTGAGCGTATCTTGGAAGAAGACCCTCATATTTCCATTAAAGACGCGACCATACAATCGATGGGCGAGATTAGTAAAATCGTTGTCGGTATCGCCTTGATTCTATCGGCCGTTTTCGTACCGATGGCCTTCTTTGGTGGCTCAACCGGTGTCATTTATCGTCAGTTCTCCATTACCTTGATTACCGCCATGGTACTGTCAGCATTAGTGGCGCTTATCTTTACCCCTGCCCTATGTGTGACCTTGCTAAAACGTAGTAAGAGCCACGAGAAAGGATCTACTGAAGAGCAAAAAGGTTTCTTCGGTTGGTTTAACCGCTCTTTTTATAAAGTCAGCCGTAAGTATGAAAATTCTGTCGGTAAAAGCTTTAAATTTAAGTGGTTATACTTAATCGGTTATGCCGCCATTATCGGCGTCATGGCCGTGGTATTCTTACGTATTCCGGGCTCGTTTTTACCCGAGGAAGACCAAGGTATTATGTTTACCTTAGTACAGCTTCCTGCTGGGGCGACGCTTGATGAAACGGAAGCGGTACTAGAAAAAGTCACCAACTATTATGAAACCCAAGAAAAAGACAACGTGGCGTCTGTGTTCTCTGTGGCAGGCTTCAGTTTCGCCGGTCAAGGTCAAAACATGGGTCTGGCTTTCGTACGTTTGACAGACTGGGCGGAGCGAAGCGGCGATGAAAATACTGCTCAAGCGGTCGCTGGTCGAGCGATGGGCTATTTCTTTACCCAATTAAATGAAGCGCAAGTCTTTGCGATTGTACCGCCAGCTATTACCGCACTAGGTAACGCCAGTGGTTTTGATTTGATGATTCAAGATACGGGTAACGTCGGCCATGAAGGCTTACTTGAAGCACGTAATATGCTGCTCGGTATGGCTGCGCAAAACGATCAAGTAACAGGCGTGCGTCCAAACGGACAAGAAGATGCGCCGCAGTTAAAAATTAATATCAATCAAGAGCAAGCCGCTGCTTATGGGCTGTCATTGGCTAATATTAATAGCGTGATTTCTACTGCTTGGGGTTCAAGCTATATCAATGACTTCGTTGACCGTGGTCGTATTAAGCGCGTGTTTGTCCAAGGCGAGCCAAGCAGTCGTACCAATCCTGATGATATCGGCAAATGGTATGTTCGTAATGATGCCGGTGAAATGATTCCATTTGATGCGTTCTCAAGCAGTGAATGGCAATCAGGCTCACCGCGTCTGACCCGTTATAACAGCTTACCGTCAATGAATATCCAAGGTAGCGCCGCCCCTGGTCTTAGTACGGGTGAAGCGATGAGCTCAATGGAAGCGATGATGCAAAAGCTACCTGAAGGTATTGGCTACGAGTGGACAGGTATGTCACTTGAAGAGCAAAAGTCAGGTGCCCAAGCGCCGATGCTTTATGCCCTGTCGATCTTGGTGGTATTCTTATGTCTCGCCGCTCTATATGAAAGCTGGTCCATCCCCTTCTCTGTACTATTGGTCATCCCGCTTGGGGTGCTAGGTGCGGTGATATTTACCTGGCTACGCGGCTTTAATAACGATATCTACTTGCAAGTTGGTCTACTAACGGTGGTTGGTCTATCAGCCAAAAACGCTATCTTGATTATTGAGTTTGCAAAAGAACATCAAGAAGAAGGTAATACGCTAAAAGAAGCGGTTATGATAGCGGCGCGTCAACGTCTGCGCCCAATTATCATGACCTCACTTGCGTTTGGACTTGGTGTTGTGCCATTATTCATCGCCACAGGTCCGGGCTCAGGCAGTCAAAACGCCATTGGTACCAGCGTGGTAGGTGGTGTTGTCACCGCAACTATCTTAGGTATCTTCTTTATTCCAATGTTCTTTATTTGGGTACGTAGTTTATTCCCTTACAAATATGAGAATAATAAACCAACCAATAAAGATGACGGTGACGACGGCACACCTGGCCCGCAAAACCCAACGCCTTCTGACCCAATGCCTTCTGATAGTTATCAGCCTGCAAGCTTTGGAGATAATACACAATGAGTGCTCAAAAAAACTTTACTTTAAACTCAGCAGCGGTAGTCTCTATAGCTACCACTGCCCAACCAGCGCTAGTAGTACTGCGTAAAAATGGCGGTCGCCTCATTGGCCTCACAGCCTTAGCACTGAGCATGGCTGCTTGTAACACCATTCCAAAAGCGGATATGCGCCCTGTGCTTGCTGAACCAAACGTGCCTATCGAGCAAACCTATGGCGCGTTCGACAAAGAAACGGTCAGCAGCGCCAATCAGGCCAGTATCGCTGGGCAGCGCTGGCAGGAGTTTTACAGCGATGAGCGCTTAAAAGGTCTGATTGCGTTAGGTTTAGAGAATAACAAGGACTTTGAAAGTGCGCGTTTAGCCATTGAGAAAGCACGCGCGCAGTATCAAATTACCGATCTTAATGATCTACCTAGAATTGATGGTAGCGGTGGTTATACGCGCTCAGCACAAAATAGCCGCGATAAAAACCCCAGTAGCTCATACAAAGTCGATCTTGGTCTTGCCAACTATGAGTTAGACTTTTGGGGTAAAATTGCCAGCTTAAAAGACCAAGCGTTACAGAACTTTCTAGCGACTACCGCAGCGAAAGACACCACCCAAATCAGCCTAATCAGTAATATTGCTCAAAGCTATGCCAACTTAAGCTATAGCTTAGCGCAATTAAAACTGGCAGAAGCCACGGTTGAAAGTCGTGAGAAATCACTATTTATTGCCGATAAACGCTTTGAAGCAGGTATTGATCCTAAGCTGCCATCTTTGCAAGCCAGTGCGTCATTAGAAAATGCCAAACTTGCTGTCTTACGGGCGCAAAGCAGTATTCTAAAAGCGCGTAATGCCTTGCAATTTTTGGTCGGTGGACCGATTCCAACCAACCTTATTCCAACGCCTGCGGTCAGTAATATCACAAATCAGCAGATATTTAACGCCGGCTTACCAAGTGAGTTGCTACGCTATCGTCCTGATGTGTTGCAAGCAGAATACAATCTAAAAGCTGCTGGTGCCAATATTGAAGTGGCGCGCGCCTCTTACTTCCCATCTATCAGCTTAGCCAGTAGCGTGGGCTTGAGTAGTGGCAGTTTGGATGACTTATTCAAAAGTGGTTCGGTTGGCTGGTCATTTGGTCCAAGCATTAGCGTGCCTATTTTTGATGCGGGACGCTTAGATGCCAACTATGATGTGGCGAAAATTGAGCGCGAACAGACGCTGGCAAACTACGAGCGCTCTATTCAAACCGCTTTCCGTGAAGTATCGGACGTCCTAGCGACACGCGCGACATTGGGTGACCAGTTGGCCGCGCAGTACCGTCTGCAAGATAACTTTGAACAAACGTATCAGATTGCCGATGCGCGCTTTAAAGCGGGTATTGCCAACTACCTAGACGTACTCGATGCGCAGCGTTCGCTATTCTCAACGCAACAAGGTATCTTGGACTTAGAGCTACAAAAAATCATCAGCCAAATCGAGCTTTATCAAGTGCTAGGTGGCGGTGCTAATCTTGATGTGCCAACGGTCATTCCTGTACCGCATAAAAACTTAGTGCAATTGGTCAATCTACCGGCCAATAGCAATAAAGCAAAAGCAGCCGATGCTATCGAAGCTGCCAGCTCAGCTCGCGTGGCTTCTGTACAAGAAGCGCAAGCGATTAAGCAGGCACAGCCAATAGAGAAAGCAACTTTTAACCCAACGGCTGTTGTCGATGTCAATAACGATGGCAAGACAGACGCTGCTGTCGGCGTGGTCACTGAAAAGACCACTAGCAAAGAGGCCAATGTTGAGCAAGTACCGGTCACGCAGATTAATGAGCATTAAGTAGCTCTAAAGGTTGTGGGAAAATCTTCCTCACCTTGATAGTCGATATCTACAATCAGCCCTACCGACTTGGTAGGGCTTTTTGCTTTCGATAGTCACTATTGGTTATAGTAGTGCCAGTTATCGTACAACATTATACCAACGACCTTTTTATTCTCTTAATGATACCAATCTTATAAAAGCCAGTCTTAAAACAGCTGTTTCCATAAAGCTGATAGATAACCATGCTTAAAATCAAATAAGGAAACCTCATGACTTATACTTTTAACCGTCAATTCCCTGAAACCCGTCTACGTCGCTTGCGTTATAACGATAACGTGCGTTCGATGATTCGTGAAGTTGAGCTGCATCCCAAGCATTTTATCGCCCCTGTTTTTGTATTAGAAGGTGAAAACAAGCGTGAAGCAATCGCTAGCATGCCCGGCGTTGAGCGCCTATCGATTGATCTGTTGATTAATTATGCCAAAGAATTATTAGCAGAGGGTGTTACCACTATCGACATCTTCCCTGTCATTGATAATTCATTAAAAACGCCTGATGGCAAATCGGCTTATGATGAAAATGGCTTAAGCGCGCGCGCCGTTAAAGCGGTCAAAGATGCCGTACCAGAAATGGTGGTGATGACCGATGTGGCGCTAGACCCTTATACCTCACACGGTCAAGACGGTCTGCTCGATGACAGCGGCTATGTGGTCAATGATGAAACCGTCGAAGTCTTGGTCAAGCAAGCGCTTGTACATGCCCGTGCAGGCGCTGATATCATCTCGCCAAGTGATATGATGGATGGGCGTATCAAAGCTATGCGTGATGCCTTTGAAGCTGAAGGCTTTGTCAACACCGCTATCATGGCCTACTCTGCCAAATATGCTTCTGCTTACTACGGTCCGTTCCGTGATGCCGTTGGGAGTGCCGGCAACTTAAAAGGTGGGCATAAAAAGCAATATCAGATGGACTTTGGCAACCGCGCCGAAGCGCTGCACGAAGTTGCTATGGATATCAATGAGGGCGCTGATATGGTGATGATTAAACCGGGTCAGCCGTACTTAGACCTAATTCGTGAAGTTAAAAACACCTTTGGCGTACCAACCTTTGCGTATCAAGTGTCTGGTGAATACGCCATGCATATGGCTGCTATTCAAAACGGCTGGCTAACCGATGCGGTGATTTTGGAATCCTTGATTGGTTTCCGCCGTGCAGGCGCTGATGGGATTTTGACGTATTTTGCCCTAGAAGCGGCTCGTCAGTTGAATAACGCTTAATATAAATTAAATCGTTTTATACAAAGAACCGCGCCAGCTTATATACAAGCTAGCGCGATTTTTTTTAGCTTAATTTAAAAAGCTCAATAAAAGCTAGAAACGTGCACGGTCATGAGGTTCGTTAAAATCAAGCACGGGACCGACAGGGATAATACGCGTGGGATTAATGTTGGCGTGACTGGTATAATAATGCGCCTTGATATGCTCGATACTGACCGTCTCGGCGATACCGGGCACCTGATATAAATCACGCAGATAGCCCCAAAGGTTGGGATAATCAACAATACGGCGGATATTACATTTAAAATGCCCAACATATACCGCATCAAACCGTACTAGCGTGGTAAATAAGCGCCAATCGGCCTCAGTAATCGTATCACCGAGCAAGTAACGTTGGTTAGCTAAGCGCACCTCTAACGTATCAAGCGCGTCAAATAGCGTCACTACCGCTTCTTTGTACGCAGCTTCGGTTGTGGCAAACCCTGCTTTATACACGCCATTATTCACCGCTGAATACACAAACTCATTAATCGTATCGATTTCTGCAAGCAACGCTTTTGGTAAAAAGTTAACGTCCGTCGCCCCTGCTTCATCAAAAGCAGAATTTAACATCCGAATAATCTCAGACGATTCATTACTAACGATGGTATTGGTTTTTTTATCCCATAATATTGGTACGGTCACGCGTCCGGTATAATCAGGCTTGGCAGCGACATATACTTCATATAGATAGCTGGCATTGACAATCGGATCGGCAATCACGCCAGCACCTTCTGCAAACGTCCAACCTTTATCGCCCATAAACGGATGCACAACAGACAGCGAAATCATATCTTCCAAGCCTTTGAGCTTGCGATAAATCGTGGTGCGGTGCGCCCACGGACAGGCAAGCGAGACATATAAATGATAGCGATTGGCTTCGGCCTTAAAGCCACCCACGCCGGTTGGCCCTGCGCTACCGTCCGCTGTTACCCAGTTTCTAAAACCAGCATCTTCGCGTACGAAGCGTCCACCGCTCGCCTCGGTGTCATACCACTTATCTTGCCATTGACCATCGACCAATAAGCCCATGTTTTGCTCCTAATTATTTTAGTTTTAAATGAATGGGTATTAAAAACGACTGCTAGCAAACAATCAGCATTAAATAACTGTCATCGTTATTAGTTTTAAGAGTTATAGTAACATTTCTATGTTGCCTAGCCATTAAGCTTTGTTTGTCTTTCAAACAAAACTTAATGACTAGCAGGTCTGGCGGAACAACAATGAGCGAGCGTTGGCGCCACCATACTTTATCAAAGATTAAAATAATGTAAGTCTTTTTCAAACAGCATTAAATACCAATTATTTTGAACTGAGCTATTATTAGTTTTACGGGCTATTGCCGCGACTTGCATTTTAGAGGCCTTAATAAAGTAGATTACTAGATTAAACACCTCGACTACTCATACTATCAGTCATTTAAGATACTTTAGAATTTGATGGAATAGGATTTTATAGTGACCAGTGTTTTAGAGCTATTGCACACCATCCCGAATTGGCACTTGGCAGGCTTGTTTGTCGCTGGCATGGTCGCTTTTATCATCTCTACGGTGTCTGGTGGCGGCGGGGCCATGCTATTGATACCTGTTACCTCTTCAATGATAGGAACAGCCGTTACGCCTCCCGTGATCAATTTGGCCACGCTTATTAGCAATGCCTCACGGCTCTATCTATTTTGGCATGACATTGATTGGTCCTTGACCAGATACTATGTTCCTAGTGCTATCGTAGGAGCATGGCTTGCCGCCTTGGTATTTAGTCGCTTGGATGCAGGGTGGATTCAGTTATTGGTTGGCGTATTTTTGGTATCGACCATTTTCCAATATAGGTTCGGTAAAGTCGATAAAACCTTTGATATGCCAAAACTCGGCTTTATACCTTTGGGTTTTGTCATTGCTTTTATGAGTACTTTGGTCGGTGGTCTCGGTCCTATACTCAACCCTTTTTATATGAATGCTGGACTAGAAAAAGAAAACCTGATTGCTACCAAAACTGCCAACTCCTTTTTTGTGGGTATCATGCAAATCGGCGGCTACGCTTTCTTTGGCGTATTTCCTGCCAAGCTTTGGCTATATGGACTGGTACTAGGGTTAGGGGCGGTCGTCGGCAATATCATTGGCAAGCATTTTTTAGCGGGAATGACGATTAGTCAGTTTAGAATAATGCTACTCATACTCATGGTTATTAGTGGGATAATAATGATAATAAGAAACGTTAATGTGCTGTTTTAATAAGTCATTTGGTTTCATTGACGGTCTATCATAATGATTAAATGATATTGACTTCATAACTAAACTTCCCTGCCAATCCATATGACTCTCTATACTCGATAGAGTCACCCTCTAAATTTTTGGCAATACGGCATACTTTAACCAAACTTTCTTGTTTAGTATTGCCTAAATAAGGGTCTATATGATTGGTTATAAAAAATAGCGTCTCTACGGCAGACGACACAAACTGTCCACACTTTGTATAATAGAAAGGATAAAGAAGATTCTCAAAATCTTCAGGCGCCAAGTTTGCAAAGGCTTCGTAACAGTTTTTAGGAAGCCATATCTTTTCACTCAGTAAGACTTTATCTTCGACAATACGAACCCGCTCTATATAAATGAGCGCTTCATGTTCATCTATATCTAATTTTTGGTTAATATCATCAATCGCGTCTATCACTGAGATTTTTTTAATTATTCCCGTTGGTGTGACATAACCAGACTCTTTATCACGAAACTTAAAAAATCTTAATAATGAGCTATTAAAATCTGGACGCTTTAAAAACGTCCCTCTGCCCTGCTGTTTTATTAAAACCCCTTCCTCCACCAGTTTTTCAACCGCTTTACGCACGGTGCCTACCGATACCTGATATTTATCAGCAAACTCTTGCTCGCTAGGTAAAGGTGTGTTTTCATCCCACTTGCTCTCTGTCAGTAAGGTTTGTATGTGCCATCTTACCTGCTCATATCGTGGCATTTTAAAGTTTTTGAAATTGTCTATCATTGTTTCACCGTCATGGAAAATTTTTAATAACTCGATTTTTTTAAGCGACATTATTGCCGTAAAAGTAAGACTATTCTAATCGTTTTAATAGGTATTTTTGATCCGCTTGTTATTATCAACCTTATCTAATTCATATGAGTTTTTTTGCTATCATTCTACTTAATTAGAGGCGCTGCTAAGGCTTATTTGACTTATCGTTTATAAAGTTATTTTTCGATATTAGCGTACTGCTTTTTACTCTATAAAAGCTGCTATGGCTTTTTATAGAATTCATACCGTTAAAATCAAGGGGCAGTTGTGACACTTTATATTCTCGCAGCCATCGTAATATGCATTATTTTAGGCTATACCACCAAAATCAATATCGGCTTGTTTGCTATTGCGTTTTCGTATCTGATTGGTTGTTTCGGTATGGGTCTAAAGGCTTATGAGATTATTGAGCTATGGCCGCTAAAAATCTTCTTTGTTATTTTTGCTGTGACGCTTTTTTATAACTTCCCTCTCGCAAACGGTGCGTTAGAGAAATTATCGAATCATTTAATCTATAGGTGTCGTCATTTTCCAGCATTTTTGCCATTGATTATCTTTTTTGTTGCTACAGTTGTCGCAGGCTTAGGCGCAGGCTATTACACCGTTTTGGCGACAATGGCACCGATGATTCTGCTTTTGTCTAAACGTACCAATTTAAACATCGTTATTGCCACCTTATCTGTCAATTATGGCGCGCTCGCCGGTGCTAACTTTATTACCTCACAAAGCGGCGTTATCTTTAGAGAGCTGATGCGCGGCGCAGGCGTTGCCAATGATAATAGCTTTACTTATGTTTTAGGGGTTTTCGCTGCTACTTTTGTCATACCTGTAATTCTCTTGGGTGGCTATAGCGTGTTCAATGCCAAAAATAGCAAAATCTCGATTGAAACGACAATGCCAGAGCCTTTTGATAGTAAGCAAAAACAATCTATTATGCTGATTTTTATCATGATGGCGACTGTGCTGATTGTCCCTATTTTAAATCTACTCATGCCGCAAGTATCAGCGATTGAGTTTTTGAACGCTCGGATCGATATTGGTTTTATCGCGGTTATTTTTGCTTTAATCAGCCTATTTTTAAAGTTAGGCGACGAAAGAGCAGTGATAGCACTCATACCTTGGAATACGCTTATTATGATTTGCGGTGTCGGTATGTTGATTCGCCTCGGTGTAGAGGTAGGGGTCATTTACGAGCTCACCGAATGGCTCAGTACCAACGTCCCTATCTGGTTGATACCGACGCTAGTCTTCGTTATCAGCGCAATCATGTCCGTATTTGCCAGTACACTTGGCGTCGTCGCCCCTACTTTGTTTCCTATAGTGTTACCCCTAGCCGTTGCCTCTGGCATAAGTCCTTTATTACTCTTTACCTGTATTGTTGTGGGCGCGCAAAGCTCATCACTATCACCTTTTTCATCAGGTGGTAGTCTCATGTTAGGCGCCTCTCAAGTCGTTATAGAAAAAAATAAGCTCTTTACTGCTCTGTTATTCAAAGCTGTGCCCTTAGACATCTGTGTTGGGATAATAGCAATCTTAGTGATCCAACTTATCTTTTAATGCCTTATAAATAAGAGAAAGCTATAAAAGTGTTTGTTATTTATAACTGAAAGCTAAGCATAAGAATAATAGTCAATACCCTTATGCGTCTCTATAGTATAATAAAATTCATACAGACATACATATGTTTCTTGTCATTTACAAAATATTCTGTTACTTTTATACAGTGACAAAAAAACATATTTTGATGAAATGCAGAAACTTCGTTAGTCTGATCGTAACTTCAAACATTAATAACGGGTTGCGCCGATCAGAATTCTATTGAAACTTTAGTACAAATATACACACAAGGAGTGTCGTGTGAAAAAACTTTCCTATCTGGCTCTTGGCCTATCTATTCTATCTTTGACTGCCTGTAACAACGCTAATGAAACGACCAGTACAGATGCAGCCGCGACAGATGGCTCAAGTGAGCTGACTGCTCCTTCACGTCCTGAATGTATCGCACCTGCCAAGCCAGGCGGCGGCTTTGACTTGACTTGTAAGCTTGCTCAAGCGGGTTTGAAAGACACTGGCATCTTAAAAGATCCTATGCGCGTGACTTATATGCCAGGCGGGGTTGGTGCGGTTGCTTATAACAAAATCGTTGCCAATGATCGTGATAATGGTGATGCCATTATTGCCTTCTCAACCGGCTCTATTCTTAATTTATCACAAGGTAAATTTGGTAAATTCACTGAAAAAGATGTGAAATGGCTAGCCGGTGTCGGCACAGATTATGGCGCTGTCGCCGTCAATGCGGATTCAGACATCAAAACTTTAGATGATTTGGTTAAGGTTCTAAAAACAAATCCAAAATCAGTCAGCTTCGGCGCGGGCGGTAGTGTCGGTGGTCAAGATTGGATGCAAACTGCCATATTGGCCAAAGCCGTTGGCGTCAATCCTAGCGACATGACTTATGTCGCGATGGAAGGTGGCGGTGAGGCAATTACAGCAGTAATGGGTAATCACATTACAGCTGTTAGTGCCGGTATTGCCGAGCTTATGCCACAAGCTAATGCTGGTAAACTACGCGTGTTGGCTGTGTTTGCCGATGAAAGATTAGACGGCAGCATGAGCGACATTCCTACTGCCAAAGAGCAAGGCTATGATGTCACTTGGCCGGTAGTTCGTGGTTATTACATGGGTCCAGATGTCAGCCCTAGCGCTTATAACTGGTGGAAAGACTCTTTTGATACCATGCTTGCCGATCCAAAGTTTGCCGAAATACGAGAGCAGCAAGAATTACTACCCTTCTCTATGACTGGTGAAGAGCTACAAGAGTACGTTTATAAGCGTACTAGTGAGCTGCGCGATTTGTCTGCTGAGTACGGTCTTGTTGAAGCCCAATAACCATGGATCAAATACTATGTATTCATAGTATTTTTTAAAGGCTGACAATGTATTTATTTGTCAGCCTTTTTGCCTCAAAACTCAAGGAGTGTTCCTTATGACGATGGAACGTTTATTTTCTGGGCTCATGGCATTATTTAGCTTGTTTTTAGTCTATTTAGCTATTGGTTATGTTGCTCCTATCGCTTATGACCCCATAGGACCTCGCCCTTATCCTATTTTAATTTTTTCCCTTATGGCGTTTCTGACTTTAGTGATTGCCTTTCGCCCCGCTCATTTTACCAAAGTCATTCATTTAGGTTACGACAAAACTGTTATTAGAAATTTAATTTTGTGCATCATTGCCTTGACTGTTTATAGTCTGATATTTGAAGTTTTAGGTTTTATCCTTGCAACCATACTGATGTGTTTCGCAGTTGGTTTATTGTTTGCAGGTAGTCCTATTAAGAGCCTGATCTTTTCAATTGTGATCAGTATTGCCTTGTACGTTTTGTTCGATATGGCATTAGATGTCGTGTTACCACTTGGATTGTTATCAGGGATAATGGGATAGCTATTATGGAAACCTTTAATTTTTTAATGCACGGCTTCGCTGTCGCATCAACACCCGAAAACTTAATGATAGCACTTGTCGGCGCTTTTATAGGTACGGTTGTCGGTATGCTGCCTGGACTTGGTCCTATCAATGGTGTGGCGATATTACTGCCTTTTGCCTTTGCCCTTGGTTTACCACCAGAGAGTGCGCTAATTTTGCTATCGGCAGTGTATCTTGGTTGTGAATACGGTGGACGTATTTCTGCAATTTTGCTGAACGTACCAGGGTCTGCTGCGGCAGTCATGACATCGTTGGATGGTAATCCTCTTGCTCTACAAGGTAAAGCAGGTATTGCTTTATCGATATCCGCAGTCGCCTCGTTCATTGGCGCTACTATTGCTACTATCGGTGTAGTGCTGTTTGCTCCACTATTGGCTAACTGGGCGGTATCCTTTGGTCCTGCTGAGTATTTTGTACTTATGGTGTTTGCCATCACTTGCTTGAGTGGATTAGTTGGTGATCAGCCTATCAAAACAGCTGTTTCAGCGTTAATAGGCTTGGGGCTTGCTACGGTTGGTGTCGATGCGGTTACAGGGATTTACCGCTTTACTTTTGATTCGGTCAACCTATCTGATGGTATCCAATTCACCACCATCGTGATTGGTTTTTTCAGTGTCAGTGAAATCTTAATCTTACTCGAAAAAACTACTACTGGACACAAGGTCATTGAGCAAGGTAAGCGTAGTTTATTAAACCTTAAAGAGTTTATGTTTACCTTGGGCGCGATGTTACGTAGTGGTTTAATGGGCTTTGTCGTTGGTATCTTGCCAGGTGCAGGGGCTACTATTGCAAGCGCCATGACTTATGCCAGTGAACGCAAAATCGCTGGTGATAAAGGTACGTTTGGCGACGGTGATCTGCGCGGTGTTGCATCGCCAGAGGCAGCGAATAATGCCTCAGCTTGTGGCTCGTTTGTGCCTATGCTGACTTTAGGTGTGCCAGGTTCAGGTACCACAGCGGTCATGATGGGCGCGCTAACTTTGTACAACATCACTCCGGGCCCGCAGTTATTTACCGAGCAGCCTGATATCGTTTGGGGTCTGATTGCCTCTTTATTTATCTGTAACGTTATTTTGCTGGTAATGAATATTCCATTGGTTGGCTTATTTGCAAAATTGCTAAATGTGCCAAATTATATTTTAATACCAGCAATTGCTGCGGTCAGCTTTGTTGGCGTATACTCGATTCATAGTACGACTTTTGATTTGGTCTTTATGGTCGCACTCGGGGTGTTCGGTTATTTCCTACGTAAGTTAAACTTCCCATTATCAGCGCTTATTTTAGGTTATGTTTTGGGCGAGCTGATGGAATCCAACTTAAGACGCGCGCTATCTATTTCTCAAGGTGAGCTAAGTATTCTGTGGGGCAGCCCTATCACTATGGTGTTATGGTTATTGGCTATTTTGATGGTGTTTATGCCAGTGTTGCGCAGTATCTATCGCAGAAAATTTAGACCAGCTATTTAGATTTTAGCGATTTTGTTCTTGAAATACTTTGCTATGGTGGTTGTACTTTTAGTATGACTGCCATTTTCTTAGGAAAACTAGCGTCTATCGTCTAATTTTCCTACAAAAAACATAACCATTGCATTAGCTAATGTCGTCTTTTCGAATCGTGCGGAGCTGATTATCAAACTGTGTTTATAAAATGTTGGGTGCAGATATTTTTTGCTACAACGCTTGTAAAACGGGCATAAAAAAAGCCCCAATCATAAAGATTGGGGCTTTCGAATCTGGTAGGCGTAACTAGATTCGAACCAGCGACCTCTACCATGTCAAGGTAGGTCAACCAAAACCCATAAATGT
The DNA here is from genome assembly GCF_007280595.1 of Psychrobacter sp. YGAH215. Classification (NCBI taxonomy): domain Bacteria; kingdom Pseudomonadati; phylum Pseudomonadota; class Gammaproteobacteria; order Moraxellales; family Moraxellaceae; genus Psychrobacter; species Psychrobacter sp. YGAH215. The sequence goes on from NZ_VKLR01000021.1 coordinate 95,719, forward strand.
ATCTTATATTACATCCCTTTATTTATAATGCCTACAGCGATTTTTAACTTCACGAAAACGCAAAGTTATTTAAAATCATATTAGGGCGTGTTGAACATTCATAATTTGAGCCAGATATAAGCACAAGCAAGAGCGACTGTATTTTCATAACTCTGCTT
>NZ_VKLR01000022.1:0-55113 GCF_007280595.1 Psychrobacter sp. YGAH215
CAGAGGTGATTGCGGCTACGGTTGCGATAGCGGCGGTTAATGTTGTTTTACCGTGGTCAACGTGTCCGATGGTACCGACGTTGACGTGTGGCTTGCTGCGTTCAAACTTGGCCTTTGCCATGGGTATTTCCTCTTTATTTGGGGTCAAATATCTAACTGCTAAGAAATACGCAAGCTAAATAATACGGACCACATTAAGATAAGTGTTAAAAGGTTGCACATACTAATGTGCAGATATTATAAGAAAATCGCGACCAATAACAAGTCTTTTAACAAGTTATTGGCGGATTCTTCACTGACAATATAAAGATATGCTTTATATTGTCATTTTATGAGCGCTATTTACTCGTCGTCATCTTTAGAGTTGTACTTAGAGATGATGGTTTCTGCAACTGATTTTGGAATCTCAGCGTATTTTTGGAATTCCATAGAATACGTTGCACGGCCTTGCGACATTGAACGCATCTGTGTGGCATAACCAAACATTTCTGCTAATGGTACTTCTGCACGAATCTGCTTAGTGCCACCAGGAAGATCTTCCATGCCTTGAACCATACCACGGCGGCGGTTTAAATCGCCCATGATATCGCCCATGTAGTCTTCAGGCGTTTCAACTTCTACTTTCATAATAGGTTCAAGTAGCGCTGGGTTTGCTGCCATGAAGCCTTTTCTGAAAGCGATAGAACCAGCCATTTTAAATGATAACTCATCCGAGTCAACATCATGGTAAGAACCATCATACAAGGTTGCTTTAACGCCAACCACTGGGTAGCCTGCAAGTACGCCGTTTTTCATGCGCTCTTGGATACCTTTGTCAACTGCGCCATGATACTCTTTTGGTACCACACCACCGACAACCTCTTCAGCGAACTCGTACATAACGTCGCCTGCTGGATCAAGAGGCTCAAGACGTAACCAAACGTGACCAAATTTACCACGACCACCGGTCTGACGAACGAATTTACCTTCTTGCTCAACCACGTTACGGATGGTTTCACGATAAGCAACCTGCGGCGCACCGATGTTCGCTTCAACGTTAAACTCACGCTTCATACGGTCAACAAGAATCTCTAGATGCAGCTCACCCATACCACTGATGATGGTCTGGCCAGACTCTTCGTCAGTATGAACACGGAACGATGGATCTTCTTTTGCCAAACGGCCTAAAGCAATTGACATTTTTTCTTGGTCAGCTTTAGTCTTAGGCTCAACCGCTAGACTGATGACTGGATCTGGGAATTCCATGCGCTCTAGGGTGATGACGTTGTTTTCGTCACATAGCGTATCACCAGTAGTGACGTCTTTCATACCAACTAGGGCGGCGATATCACCAGTACGAATTTCTTCAAGCTCTTGCTGAGAATCCGCCATCATCTGTACGATACGGCCAACACGCTCACGCTTCATTTTAACTGGATTATAAACGCTGCTGCCTTGTTTGATCACGCCTGAATAAACACGAACGAAGGTTAAGTTACCAACGAATTTGTCATTCATGATTTTGAATGCTAGTGCCGAGAATGGTTCGTCATCAGACGCTTCGCGCTTACCTTCAGTTTCGTCTTTGTCGTCAAGGATACCGCGGATAGCAGGTACGTCCATTGGCGCAGGTAGATACTGAATAACCGCATCCAACATCTTTTGTACACCTTTGTTTTTAAAGGCAGTACCACAAAGTAGTGGAATGATTTCGTTGTCGATGGTCAATTGACGAAGCGCGCCATGAATCTGCTCTACGGTCAATTCGCCATTTTCAAGATACTCATTCATGAGCTCTTCTGATGCTTCAGCCGCGTTTTCTACTAGGTACTCACGGTACTCTTCCGCTTTTTCTTGTAGTTCAGTTGGGATGTCGCGCTCTTCATATTGCATACCCTGAGACGCTTCGTCCCAATAGATAGCTTTCATAGACACAAGATCCACAACGCCTTCAAAGTCGTCTTCTTTACCAATTGGGATAACCAACGGTACTGGCTTACCGCCTAGACGGGTTTTGATTTGGTCGATAACGCGATAAAAGTCAGCGCCAACGCGGTCCATTTTGTTTACGAAGGCAAGACGCGGTACTTTATATTTGTTTGCCTGACGCCATACGGTTTCAGACTGTGGCTGAACGCCGCCCACTGCACAGTAAACCATGCAAGCGCCATCAAGTACACGCATAGAACGTTCAACTTCAATGGTGAAGTCAACGTGCCCTGGGGTGTCAATGATGTTGATACGGTGTTCGTCGAACTGCTTTGCCATACCTGACCAAAAACAAGTCGTCGCCGCTGAGGTGATAGTAATACCACGCTCTTGTTCTTGCTCCATCCAGTCCATAGTGGCTGAGCCATCATGGGTTTCGCCAAGCTTGTGGCTAACACCGGTATAGAACAAAACACGCTCAGTAGTGGTCGTCTTACCAGCATCAATGTGCGCTGAGATACCAATATTGCGATAGCGCTTTAGGGGAGTTTTACGAGCCATAGTGTTTTCCTAGGGAAATTCGTGTATATATTAATGTGTTGTATCTCTACCTCATACTCTATGACAAAGCCATGAGACCATGAACTTTGTTATATAACTTACTGTTTATTGGGCCAAATACGGACAAAAAAAGAGCAAATATTAAGAATAGTGCGGTATCAAATTTAGGAGACTTTTTTAAGCGGTGCATATTTTTTGCAGGCTTTATGAAAAAGCATCCCTTACAAAACAGCATCTTGACAGATGTCCGCCATCTAAATTGTTTAATACATTCTCAGCTTTTGAGGAAAAATTAAACAACCCAATAATGATGACGGCAATCAATAGAATAAATCAACAATATTAGGATTAACTGTTCGAAACCGTTAATCCTAAGCATTTAAACCAGTTTAAAAAAACCAGCTTAGAAGCGGTAATGAGAGAATGCTTTGTTGGCATCTGCCATGCGGTGAACTTCGTCACGCTTTTTCATAGCATTACCTTTACCGTCAGCAGCATCATTCAATTCGCCTGCAAGACGCAAAGCCATTGATTTTTCAGAACGCTTAGCAGCAGCTTCAGCTAACCAACGCATAGCCAAGGCAGTACGACGGGAGGGACGTACTTCCATTGGTACTTGATAAGTTGCACCACCAACACGGCGAGCTTTTACTTCGACCATTGGGCGGACATTTTCTAAAACTTCTTCAAAGAAAACGACTGGATCTTCGATGTTGCGCTTCTGGCCTACTGTCTCAAGAGCACCATAAACGATACGCTCAGCAGTAGATTTTTTACCATGACTCATGACATGGTTGATGAATTTTGCAACAGTTTGGCTACCAAACTTAGGATCCGGTAGGATCTCACGGGCAGCAACGACGCGACGTCTTGGCATAATAATAATCCTTTTCTTCAGGAGTGTCTGACATTCACAACCTCGCACCAATTACATATTGGATGGCGTTATATCGAGTTGTCAGTCAGCCTTACTGCATGGCGGTATGTTATAGTGTCAATTAATAACTTAAAAATACAGCTAACACCAGTCCCATGCACAGTTAATGGGTGATACAAATCAGCTTATTTAATAGCAATTAGCTATTAAACCTTAGGCTTCTTCGCACCATATTTAGAACGACCTTGCTTACGGTCTTTTACGCCTGCGCAGTCAAGTGCACCGCGGACGGTGTGATAACGTACACCTGGTAGATCTTTCACACGACCACCACGGATAAGAACAACACTGTGCTCTTGTAGGTTATGACCTTCACCACCGATGTAGCTTGATACTTCATAGCCTGAAGTCAAACGTACACGACATACTTTACGCATGGCTGAGTTAGGTTTTTTAGGGGTAGTAGTATATACGCGAGTACATACACCACGGCGTTGTGGGCACGCTTCCAACGCAGGAACTTTTGACTTTTCCTTGATGGTTTTGCGACCTTTACGAATCAATTGGTTAGTTGTTGCCATAAGGCATCCTTCTCCCGTTTGGTATAAAACAAAAAAATGGGCTAATGCGCCAGCAATCTGACATTAACGACAGATTTCGGAACACCCATTTTTAGGACAGTGTATTATAAAGAGTTGTTGCTGCTATTTCAACCACTTATGAGCGGTTGTCCTTTACAACATTCGATAGATGTGCATGAGCAAAGATTGTAGCAGACTTAACGGTAAGCAACAGATTTTAAGATGAGCAATTGTTTCATTGCAAGATGGTAAAATCGATGTTTCCTATTAATGGAGTTGGTTGTTTATTTTTCAAGGCAAAATTTGAATTTTAGATACTTTTTTAGCCTTAAAACCCCTTCACAAAAAACACTTACTTATAAAAAAGGCATAAGCCGATTTATATCAGCTTATGCCTTCATACAGTGAATTATAGTTAAACCGCTATAGACTAAAACGTTAATCTTTTTTACCTGTCTGAGCTTTTTTGTAGTTTTCATCTACTGATTCTTCATCGGTGATTTTTGACACCGGCTCTGAGGCGGCTTCTATTTCGCTTTCTGTTTGGTCAGCTTTAGATTTATCGTCGTCAGTCTTAGATTTGTTGTTTTCAGCTTTGGTCTTATTGTCTTTAGCCTTATCTGTGTCTTTTTTTGCATTGTCAGATTTAGGGCTTTGCTCCTCATTCTTACTGTCGGTGTTCTTCTTCACCTGCGCTTCGCTACTGCTATCGTCAGTAATGGCGCGGTTAGCAAGTTTGGCTTCTGGTGCAAATGTCGCTTGTGCCACGCCGATCACCTCATCAATCAGCTGGCTGTTGTAGCGCATACCAACGATGACGGCAGTGGCTGGTAAAAAGCGGCGTACCCATGATAAGTTGATATTATCTAAGTTAATGCCAACTTGGCTGGCAATATTATCTACTTGTTCGGCATAAAAATTGACGTTTTTATTTTTCAGACCAAGGTTTTTAAGCTCATTATGCAAACCATTGCTTTGCGCATTATCAAGCAAGCCTTTACCAATACCGATACCAGCTAATAAAGCCTGCTTTTCTTGCATTTTGCTCAAATCGGCACTTGCCAGTAATTCATAAGCCATTTTGACGCCTTGCTTACCAGTCAATGGCTTATTATAAATAGCGCCTAACTGATAAACAGTACGTAATGAGACAAGTAATAACCACAAAGTATCAGCAAGTAAGCCTGGTAGGCCTGCTAACCCTGTCAAGCCGCCCAATGTCGCCAAAGCACGGTTTTGATTGGCGATATCCGTTGCTAGAGCATAACGCTGCTCATTATCTAAGTTTGCAATATTGGCGAAGCGATGCTGATTTGGCAGGTCAATCTGACTCCAATTGGACGCAAGCTTAGCAATCTGCGCAAAAGCACCATCGACCGTCGAATCAAACAAGCTGTTTGGCACTATTTTCTTGGCATACTTGCCATAAGTAGCAAAACGCGTACCCAATAACTGCTGAGTGGCTTTTAAGGTTTGTTCGCGAAACAAATCCTGCTGATAGTCTTCATCGCCGAGATTTACTGCTTTAAATTGGCGCGGTTTGCCGCTTTTGGCATTGACGCTATCAATCATTGCGCCCATACGTTCCAAATTACCACGAGTAAAAGAACCAACGCTGCTGATGCCTTTAAATAGTGTGCTAGGCTTTGCCATCTTTATATCCTTAATGTGATGAGTGTTTGTTATTAATATTATTTATAAGAGCTATTTAACAGAACTTTGCAAATTGACTGCTATTTTAGCCAACGCTTACGATAAATGTCAGTGCCAACAATGTTATCACTATCGTCAATTTTGTATCAAAAAGTATCGCTTATCTTAAACCATACATGGCGTCAGCATATATTAAATGCGTCTTAGCTGAAAATAATTTTTACTATGTTAACGGAAATTCTACTGCCATTGCTGCTTTAACACGGCCAAAAACTTTATCTGCTTTGATAATAAGTTCATTTAAAAATAAAGACCATTTTGGCGTTATTTTACACTTACGCCAAGATTTTAAATCGTCGATACGTTATTATATGCCATCACTCAAAGTACAGTTGTACTTTTATTTATCGAACAGCATTTAAGCAGCCTATTGTAGGTTTTGCGCACTAAAATGACTGTCAAATAAGCATTTAAAAGCGATTGTTAAAGGTCATTATCAAAAAATCGTTACTCATAAGGAATAGAATATGCGCCGCGTTGTTATCACTGGAGCAGGGATTGTCTCTTGTATCGGACATGATTTGGCGACTGTCACCGATGCTCTTAAACAAGGGCGCTCAGGTATTACGTTCAATGAATCGTATGCTGAGCACAACTTTAAATCACAGGTTAGCGGTAGTATTGATCAAGCAGAACTTGATACCTCGGGCATTGACCGTAAATTGAAGCGTTTTTTTAGTGATGCCAGCCTTTATGCTTATGTCAGCGCGTTAAACGCCATTGAGCAATCAGGCTTGCCCCTTGAGACTATTAACAATAACCCGCGCGTGGGTGTGGTCGCAAGCTCGGGCGGTGCGTCAACTGAAAACATCGTCAATGCCGTCGATGCAATGCGTGAAAAAGGTTTGCGCGGTGTCGGTGCGATGGCAGTACCAAAAACCATGGGCAGCTCGGTATCAGCGGCGCTTGCAACAGGGTTAAAAATCCAAGGGATTTCTTATTCATTGAGCTCTGCGTGCGCAACATCGACGCATTGTATTGGTCATGCCGCCGAGCTTATCCAGCTAGGCAAAGCCGATGTCATACTTGCGGGCGGTAGTGAAGCGGAGCATTGGACGCAGTCGTGTATGTTTGATGCGATGGGTGCGGTTAGTACGCAGTATAATGACACGCCAGCCCTTGCTTCTAGAGCCTACGATAAAAACCGCGATGGCTTTGTGATTGCCGCAGGCGGCGCGATGGTGGTGGTTGAAAGTCTTGAGCACGCCCAAGCGCGCGGTGCCAATATATTAGCCGAAATCGTCGGTTATGGCGCAAGCTCCGATGGTGCTGAAATGGTCGCTCCAAGTGGTGAAGGCGCTGTTCGCTGTATGCAGCTTGCCCTTGCCGAAGCAGGTTTAGAGAGCGTTGACTACATCAATAGCCACGGCACCAGTACGCCGCTAGGAGATGTGACTGAGCTTAAAGCTATTGCCAAAGTGTTTGGTGATGATGTCAGTCAAGTCCCTGCTATCAGCTCAACCAAATCAATGACCGGTCATAGCTTGGGTGCCGTCGGCGCGCAAGAATTGATTTATTGCTTACTGATGCTACAAGAAGGCTTTATTGCCCCAAGTATCAATATTACAGAATTGGACCCTGCTGCCAAAGGCTTTGATATTGTCACTGAAAAGCGTGACGTTGCGCTTAAAACGCTTATGAGCAATAGCTTTGGCTTTGGTGGTACTAACGCCACTCTTATTATTAAAAAGTTTGATGCTTAACTATGCCTCTAGCACCGCCTGTTAAAACTGAGCAGACAGCATCTGTCCCATCGCCAGCTACTCAACCTAGCTGGCGTTTTGGTGGGCTAACTGTTGCCGAATTAATGCCCCATCTACAGCGTTACTTATATGTACAAAATCCTAACGCAAACTGGCAACTGGTTTGGCTGAATAACGATGGCCGACCCATAATTGGTGTATTACCAAAAATGAGCTGGTCGGTTTATCCTCTTTCTAATGATGCAGCAAACTCTAATAAGCCAGCGCCTATTTATAAAGTTGTACAAACTTACCGTGATGGTTTAGATAGCCATGATAAAAACGATCAAGCGATTACTAGCGCCTATATGAGTTATAGCGACTGGCAAGAGGATTTAATTGCTTATAGTCAAGCTTATGACATAGATGATACTTGTGATAACAATTGCTCCTCGACTACAGAAATCGAGCAGCAGCCAAGTTATCAGCATGGCTTGATAGGCTTTATTGGTTATGATATTGCCGCTTATGAGCTTAGCCCAAACGCGCGAATAGAGCTAGCAGCGCAGCCTTGTGCCGCCTTAGGACATTATGATATTTATCTAACGCCAAATGCTGAGCAAACGAGCTGGCAGCTCACTATAAAAGACAGCGTCACTGATACTGATAACGAACACAAAGGCGTACTGGTTAAAATGCTTATCTCATATTTAGATATATTGGATAAGGAATTATCTAACCAAGCTTTAGAAAAACCAGCACTTGAAACGTCCTATAAAACCACGCCTTTATTATTAAAAGCACAATGGAGTAAGCGAGATTATCAGCAAGCCTTTGATAAAACGCAAACCTATCTACAACAAGGTGATTGCTATCAAATCAATCTCACCCAAGCGTGGCAAGGTTCTTTTAATACTCTCAGTACTAATGGTAGCGTGACAAAACTGATTGATTACTTACCTGCTTTGAATCGTAATACCCAAGCGCCGTTTGCAGGGTATTTAGCGGTTAATGATTTTGATAGTGAAATAAGCGCTGATACGCAAGAATATCAATTTGAATTGTTAAGCTGCTCGCCTGAACTGTTTTTTACCTTTGATAAAGACGATACTACTGGCAAACACCATATACGCACCAAGCCTATTAAAGGGACGATGCCGCGTGGGTTAAACACTGCACAAGACAACGCTTATAAACAGCAGCTTATCGATAGCGAAAAAGATCGTGCCGAAAATGTCATGATTGTCGATTTATTACGTAATGATTTGGGTAAATATGCCAAGTTCGGTAGCGTCAAAGTGCCGCAATTATTTGCGATTGAAAGCTTTAGCAATGTACATCATATGGTCAGCACCATTACCGCTGAGCTAAAGACAGATAGTCATCCGCTCAAAGTATTGTTTGGCAGTTTGCCCGCCGGTTCCATCACAGGAACGCCAAAAAAACGCGCCGTTGAAATCATCTCAGAGGTAGAAGGTGCCGCGCGCGGTGCGTATTGCGGTACCCTGGGCTATATGAACTTTGATGGTAGCGGTCAATGGAATGTATTAATTCGTACTTTGCAAGCCGATACCTTATCGAATGATAAGTCAGAACAAGAAAGACATGTCAGCCTATGGGCAGGCGGTGGTATCACGGTTGCTTCTGATTGCAATGCTGAATATCAAGAATGTTTGGATAAAGTTGGCAACTTATTAGGCGTTTTAGCTCAAAACAATATAAAGTAATAAACTTACGCTTTATCTAAAAGGTAAATTAAAAACCAATAAAAAGCCTGCTTAACATAACGTTAGCAGGCTCTTTTATTTATATAACTTGTTATTTTGGCTTCATATTATTAAGGTGTAAATCTTAAACAAGGTATTACTCAACAACATCACTCAGTAACGCTTTCAGCCTCCGTTTGTAGCGATTTTAAGGCATCAATCAAACGCTTATTCTGCGCTGCCGTACCAACGGTGATACGCAAGTACTCATTGATGCGCGGTTTATCAAAATGACGCACAATGATACCTTGCTCGCGTAAATCAGCTGCCACACCTTTGGCATCGCCGTTTTTTGGACGCGCAAAGACAAAGTTGGCGTGCGATGGTAACACCTCATAATCGAGCGCTATAAGATCAGCGCTGAGCGCTTGGCGTAAATCAATGACTTGCTGACAGGTCTGGGTAAAATATTCGACATCTAAGACACTTGCGGTTGCTCCTGCTTGCGCCAACTTATCGAGCGGATAGCTATTAAAGCTATTTTTCATACGCGTCAGTGCTTCGATTAACGAGGCATTACCAAACGCCATACCGACCCGTAAACCGGCAAGCGAGCGTGATTTTGAAAAAGTTTGCGTGACAAGGATGTTATCGCAGTCATTGATTAGGCTAATCGCCGACACTTCTGCATCTGAATCATTTTCTTGTTTCTGCGCAAAATCGATATAAGCTTCGTCAATCACAACCACTGAGTTTGAATGCTCGCCAGCAAGTTTACGAATATCAGCAAGCGATAACAGCATACCCGTTGGCGCATTTGGGTTAGCAATAATGATACCGCTACAAGGCTGACGATAAGCATCAGGGCTGATACTAAAATCGGCTTCTAGGGCGATTTGTACCAACTCAATACCAAAGGTATGAGCGTAAACCGGATAAAAACTATAGCTAATATCAGGCGCTAAAATAGGGCGCTCTTTTAAGAAAAAGCTGGCAAATACCAATGCCAATACTTCATCTGAGCCATTACCGACAAACACTTGATTGATATCAAGGTTATATAACTCTGCTAATGCGGCACGCAAATCATCCGATTCAGGCGCAGGATATAAACGCAGCTCATCGGCTTGCTGCGCTAAGACTTTTGCGATGGCCTCGCCGACTTTTGGTGACGGCGGAAATGGGTTTTCATTGGTATTTAATTTGCACAAATTTTCATGCTGAGGCTGCTCGCCAGGGACGTAAGGTGACAGATTTCGCGCTTTAGATGACCAAAGTCTGGTGTCTATCTTTAACTCACTCATAAGTTATCCTACTCATTAGCCACATAAATGATTAAACGTAAATATTAAAATTAGCTTATTAAAACTCAACTACCTAACTGGATTATTAACTATCTTTTTGGTAGCGATAGCGGGCTGAGCGCGCATGGGCTTCTAAGTCCTCGCGCTGCGCTAAAATATCCGCCGTCGCAGCCAGTGGTTTACTACCCGCCTCACTACAATAAATAATCGAGGATTTCTTTTGGAAGTCATAAACACCGAGCGGAGAAGAAAAGCGCGCGGTACCAGAGGTCGGCAACACATGGTTGGGACCGGCACAGTAATCGCCAATCGCTTCAGGTGTATGACGACCCATAAAGATAGCGCCCGCATGACGAACCTCATTTAGCAGTGCATCAGGATTATCTACAGACAGCTCTAAATGCTCAGGGGCAACGCGATTAATCACCGCCATACCTTCCGCACGGTCTTTGACCAAAATCAGCGCGCCGCGGTTTTTTAGTGAATCACGGGCGATATCAGCTTTTGGCAATTCTGCTAAGGCTTTTTCAATCTCCGCCGCCACTTCTGCAAGCTGCTGTTCACTTGTCGTGACAAAGATAGCTTGGGCAATACGGTCATGCTCCGCTTGCGATAACAAATCCATCGCCAACCAATCGGCGCGATCTTGCGCCTCGCCTTCTGCATAGACCAATACTTCAGAAGGGCCGGCAATCATATCAATCCCAACTTGACCAAATACCGCCCGCTTTGCCGCAGCGACATATTTATTACCAGGACCAGTGATTTTATCTACGGCTGGTATGGTCTCGGTACCGTATGCCAAGGCCGCAACCGCTTGTGCTCCGCCAATGGTAAAAACGCGGTCAACTTGTGCCAAATGCGCCGCTGCCAACACTAATGGATTGAGCACGCCCTTTGGCGCTGGCACCACCATGACTACCTCGGCAACACCAGCCACTTTGGCAGGAATCGCATTCATCAATACTGAAGATGGATAAGAGGCCAAACCGCCGGGTACATAAATGCCGACACGATCAAGCGGCGTGACTTTTTGACCTAAACGATTGCCAAGCTCATCTTCATATTGCCAAGTTTCTTGCACTTGGCGCTCATGGAATGTTTGCACGCGTGTCGCTGCTGTCATTAACGCCTTTTTTACCTCATCATCAAGATTGGCAAACGCGTCAGCAAGCGCTTGTTTAGACAGCTCTAACTCTTGTATCGCCTTCGCTGGATGCTGATCAAACTCTTGAGTCAACGCCAGTACCACACTATCGCCACCACGACGTACCTTTGCAATGATATCGTCAACGGTTTTTAATAATTCAACATCGTTGACGGTTTCAAAAGCAAGCAGTTGGGTCAGTTGACTGTCAAAATCAGCATCTTGAGTACTTAGTTGGCGCATGACTTAATCCTATAGTTGAGCATGAAATACGGCTATAAAGAATAGATGGGATAAAAGGGCAATTGGGAAAATAAAAAAGGCTGGTATCCCAGCGTATTTATGGATGGCTGACTCAGATTATACTGAGCTTTTATTTTCTGGCAAGCAGATACAACAAAACCAGTTTAGCACGCTATATCTATCCTAGAGCGCCAAACTGGTTAAAAATTTTGTATAACCGTGCTTGATATTATCAATGATTGCTAGCGTTTAATAACAGTGTTTTATCAAAATTAAATAAACGCTCATTTAAGAAGCGCTAGCAATACTATTTTTAAAACTGTCTAAAATCGGCTCAAGCAGAGCAAATTTACGTTTGTAGCTGACTTGATTAACAATAAGGCGTGACGACACATCACAAATATGGTCGCGCGCTTCCAGTCCATTGGCGCGCAGCGTATTGCCGGTATCGACGACGTCAACAATCAAATCGCCCAGACCAACCAATGGCGCAAGCTCCATCGAACCATACAGCTTAATCACATCAACTTGCTGTCCTTGGCTGGCAAAGTAAGCGCGGGCAACATTGACGTATTTGGTCGCGATACGCAGACGACGATTTGGCAGCGGCGCACCTTTAACCCCAGCGGTCATCAGCTTACACTGGGCAATCTGTAAATCGAGCAATTCATAAACGTGATTGGCGCCATGCTCAAGCAGCACGTCTTTACCCGCCACGCCAAAATCAGCAGCGCCGTGTTCAACATAGGTTGGTACGTCACTGGCGCGTAAAATTAATACGCGTACATTTGGGTTAGAAGTTGGGAAAATAAGCTTGCGCGACGCTTCAGGGTCTTCTAACAATTCAACACCAGCAGCGCGCAGTAAAGGCATCGTCTCTTCTAAGATACGACCCTTTGATAGCGCCAGTGTCAAACCTGAAAACGCCTCATTTACTTCGTTTAATAAACCATCATTTGGTAAGCTGTTACTTGCTTCAGTCATAATGACTCGTGTCCGTGTACAGTTAGCTGCCTTAGTTAACAGGCATTATTAATTTGTTATATGTCCATACTAATAACAATGGTTAGTGAATCAATTTAGTCATTGGTATTAATACGCTCGATATTGACCCCAAGCGCGCGCAGTTTTTCTTCGACGTGCTCATAGCCACGATCAATATGGTAAATACGATCAATCAAGCTCTCGCCTTCAGCAGAAGCCGCCGCCATGACCAGTGACATCGACGCGCGCAAATCTGTTGCCATCACTGGGGCCGCAGTAAAATGCTCGACGCCTTTAACCACAGCTGTATGACCGTCTACTTGAATGGAGGCGCCCAAGCGGTTGAGTTCTGGCACATGCATATAGCGATTTTCAAAGATATTTTCGATAAAGGTGCTGGTACCGTCAGCGAGGCAGGCAATCGCCATGACCTGCGCTTGCATATCGGTTGGAAAACCTGGATGTGGCTGGGTACGAATATTGACTGGTAGTGGGCGACCTTGCATTTGCGCGCGAATCCAATCATCGCCTGTAGTGATAATCGCTCCCATGTCTTCAAATTTTTCTAACACAGGCGCCAATAAAAGTGCCGAAGTGTTTTTGGTCAGCACATCACCGCGCGTCATCAAAGCACCGGCAAGATAGGAGCCGGTTTCGATACGATCGGGTACGACTGAATATTCACAGCCATGCAAGCGCTCAACGCCTTCGATGGTCATAGTTGCCGTACCAATACCGCTGATTTTAGCACCCATCGCTACCAGCATATTGGCCAAATCGACCACTTCTGGCTCAAGCGCACAGTTACCGAGTACGGTCGTGCCTTTTGCCAATGCCGCGGCCATAATAACGTTTTCCGTACCGCCAACCGTCACCATATCAAATGAAAAATTACAACCGATAAGCTTACCGCCTTTTGGCGCTTGCGCTTTGACATAGCCATTTTCGACGCTTATCTCAGCACCCATGGCTTCAAAGGCTTTTAGATGCTGGTCGACAGGACGTGAGCCGATGGCACAGCCGCCCGGCAAAGACACTTCGGCTTCGCCAAAACGCGCCAGCAAAGGGCCTAAAACCAAAATCGAGGCGCGCATGGTTTTGACCAAATCATACGGCGCATAAAAATTGTCGATATTCTTGGTATCGCAAACGACAGTGTCACCCTGCTTTTGAATATCAATGCCCATGCCAGCGATCAATTCAATCAAGGTGCGCACATCTTGTAGCGATGGCACATTATGTAACGTCGTTGGGGTCTCGGCTAAAATCATAGCAGCGAGTAACGGCAGAGCGGCATTTTTGGCGCCTGAGATGGTGACTTCCCCTGCGATACGACTGCTACCGGTGATTAAAAATTGATCCATAAAGGTGACAACCTAGCGATAAATATAAAAAATATGAAAAACCAGAAATGATAAAACCAGCAATATCCATTGCCGGTGCGACAAATTCTAGTCATAAAAAAGCCTAGCCTTGCGATTGAACTTCCCATTCGGCAGGCGTTAACGCTTGAATATTGAGCGCATGAATATCACCGCTGGCAATTTTGTCATTGACCAATGCGTAAACGGACTGCTGGCGTTGTACTGCGCGTTTACCTTCAAAACTGGCATCAACTACCCGTACATCAAACTTAGTACCTTGATTGGCAGCTTGAATAAAAGCATCAGGAAAGTGAGTTTGTAAAAATGCAATCAAATCGTCAGCGTTCATGCTCATAGAATATTCTGCCTTAAAGGTTTAATAGGTGGATATAAAGTTAGCCATTATAACAAGAGTTTGACCATCTTACAGTACTGTCTTCTACAACTGCCTTTAACTATTGCAGCGTTAACTATTACAGCGTTTTATCCAAATAGCTGAGCACTTGCGCACGTACATTATTGACCCAGCGTAAAGGTGGCGCCATCGCCCCAATACTGGTGGCATGGCTAGCACCTTTAATTTCGCCTGTTTCAACCTTAACGCCCGCCGCTTTTAACGCCTGTGTCATTTTAACAGTGTTGCTTATATGGACGACTTTGTCTTTTTCAGCAGTCAATAATAAATATGGCGGCTGTGCGCCTTTGATATTGCGGTCTGGCATGATGTTATCGGGCGTGGCGTTTGCCCCAAAAGCGCTGGCACTACTGAATTTACGAAAGTCATAACTATAAGGCCCTGCGATGCCAATCACAGCGCTAATATCGTTTGGTTTTACCCCATACGGCGCTAAAAAATCTTCATTAGCGACGGCAGCAACCGCGTTAAATGCGCCAGCAGAATGCCCTATCACCGCCAAGCGCTTGGGGTCAGCATGTAAACTTTCGGCATTCTTATAACTCCAAGCGATGGCCTGCGCGGCATCTTGCACGTAATCAGGATAAACGTGCTCAGGTGCTTTACGATAATTAATCACTGCCGTGACATAGCCTGCTTGTGCCAAACTCTGGCCAACAAAGGCGTATTCGTCCTTGTTTCCACTTTCCCACGAGCCGCCATGGACGAAAACCACCATCGGATAGCTGTCGTTAATAGCGTTATCAGCAGTCGCTTTTTTTGACTGCATGGCTTTTGCTAAAGGTTTGGGATAATAAATATCTAAATCCTGCAAAGGTTTGTCGCCATACAAGATATTTTTACTGACACCAACGCCGCCATTTAAGGTGATACTATTCACAACAGCCAGTGCTGATAATGCTTGTGCTTGTGCTTGCTGAGTCGCGAGCGCAATACCGCCGACAGCCAATGCTGCTGTCACACCTACGCTGATAGGTTTAGGTAGGCGATTTTTTCTTGGTGCAGGCTGTACGGTTGCTTTACTTAAATCCTTCATCGCCAGTATTCCTATTATAAGCTTGTCGTTGGGTCATGGTTGATTAAAACTCAATAGTAGAGTCACGGCTTTTTCATGTTTTATTATTTTAATTAGCGCGTTTTTGGCTAAAGCCACACTTCTACTTTTTACGTTTTATATCTTACTGGCAGACTGGGGGTTTATCGTTCTGTTCCTGTTATGAGTGTTTAGGTTTCTTGTGTTTATTAGCGAGACAAGACTTTTGATAAAGGTAAACATAGCAACTTGATAATGGCAACTTAATAACGGCTAATTAACGGGCGCGCCATTCTCGTCGACGATAATCGGAGTAGCATTGATGGCTGGTGGCTCTACCGCACTTGTAACCTCAGGTACTGCCCGACTATTGAACGCTGGCCCTCTGGTAGGATTGGCCAAATTCTCTTCATACATGATATCGTCCTCGCCTATCTTCACCCCTCTATCGTCAACGACGGTGGTCAGCAGCACCAGCTCTGTGATGCCGACGGTATTATTGGCAATATCAATCAGGTGGCTTTGCTGCGTCGGCGTCATGCGACCCATAATATAAACCACGCCATCATTGGTGACCGCCTTTATTTGCGAGGCTTTCACACCGTTACTAGAGGCTATTTTTGCCAGTAGTTTGGAGGTAATATAACCATCGTGAACGGTTGAGCTATAGCCCCTTGAGGCGCTCACATTAAGCTCATTATAAACATGACGAACATCTGGCATAGAGCCAACCACTTTTTCAATTTCTGTCTTAATTTCTTGCGTTGGCACCTCACCGGTGAGCAGCACCTCACTATTAAAACTATCAATGCTCATACGGCTGATTTGCTGCAAATTTTCTTGCAGACCATAGACGTTAATCTTGACGGTATGCTCGATACTGCGGTCGAGCAGGCGCTGCGGAATGGTGCGCTCGGTCATCGGTACGCCATACGTTCCTTCTGTGCTATTGGTCAGATAGTTGGTGGTACAACCTGTGGCGACGATGCTGGTCAATAGCATAACGCCAATCGCCTTACGGCGTGATGAACCAAAAATAGCAGTGCACAAATGCATCCGTGTCATGATTTACCTCTTAGAACATGATGTAGTGATTAACTGGTGAGTAGCTGGTAATTAATAGTGTGACGCTTGATAATAATGGTGATAGCTTTATGTAGTTAATGACTTTTTAATGGCGCTACTTTACTGAATATTTACCCGAGGCGTTTAGGCTTTTGGTAACGGTAACTTGATACGCTTATTTATTTTACTTTTTTAGCTGAGTTATCGGGCTTAATTTTTTAAAATACTCACGCTAAAAAAACCTATTACCAAGCCGAGGCAATAAAAGCCCCTTGCAGCCATTCTGGTTGAGTGTTTTTTGACGTCGTTTCTTTAACGTCCCTGCTGTTATTTTTAGTATTGGTATCATAAGCTATCACATCAAACCGGCACTCATAATCATTATATTCAGGATGCTGCTGCAAAAAATAGCGGGCTGCTTTGATAATTTTATACTGCTTACTTTTCGTCACGCTAAGCGCCGCATTACCAAATCCTGAACGCTGCCGCTGCCGCACTTCAATAAATACCAGTATCGACCATGCCTGCCCTTTTTCTAGCATAATTAGATCGAGCTCACCCACTTTTGGTTGTTGCCAATTTTGCGCAATCAATATCAAGCCTTGCGCTTGTAAAAACGCACACGCCTGCTGCTCAAAACGGCTGCCTTGACGCTGGGTCGGCGAAGTCAGGGTTAGAGGTTTGTCATTTACCATCACGGGCTTTTATTATCATGGCTATCGATCAGCGGAACATTTGAGAATTATCATAGCACATCATGCTAAACTAACCACTTTCGCGTTTTCATAATCGCTTTTCATATGCGTTTTTAATGTTCTTTCTTAAGATAATTTCTTAATACTCCGAGGTTTTCATGTCTAGCCCTACCGCGATGCCAGCTTGTCTTTATATCGTTGCCACGCCGATTGGTAATTTAAGCGACATGACACCGCACGCAATCGATGTTTTAAAGCAAGTTGCCATCATTGCCTGTGAAGACACCCGCACCTCAGGCAAACTGTTATCGCATTTTGGCATTAATACCAAAGCCAATAAGGTTGAAGATAGCGAAGAAGGAACGGCTTATTATAATAGACATGACGCCGAAAACGAGTCTGATGGCGCTGCCAAACAAAAAGGTCATCATAAGCTTTGGGCGTATCATGAACACAATAGTGCCATTCAAACGCCCAAAATCATTGAGATGATTCAGCAAGGTCATTCGGTTGCGCTGATTAGTGATGCTGGTACGCCGCTGATTAGCGATCCCGGTTATCAATTGGTGCAAGCCGCCCATGCCGCTGGCGTTCGCGTCTCCCCTATTATTGGTGCCTCTGCTGCCATTGCCGCGCTATCGGTTGCAGGATTGCCATCAGACCGCTTTAGCTTTATTGGTTTTTTAGCGTCCAAAACCCACGGGCGCCAAAAACACTTAACGGCTCTCCATTCACGTACCGAAACTTTGATATTTTATGAAGCGCCGCATCGTATTGTCGCTAGCTTAGAAGATATGGCGGCTATATTTGGGGCAGAGCGTGAAGTGACGTTTTGCCGTGAATTGACCAAAACCTTTGAAACCGTGCATAAAAGCACGCTTGGCGAATTGGTCGAATTTGTCAAAGCCGATGACAATCAGCAACGCGGTGAAATCGTCGTGGTCGTCGCCGGGGTAAATATGGCGCAGGACGATGATGATATCAGTATCCACGATAAATTATTGCAACGTTTATTAGAGGACTTATCGGTTAAAAAAGCCGCCGCTTTGGCCGCTGATATCACAGGCGTCAAAAAGAACGCACTTTATCAACGCCTACTTGAACTGCAAGCAGAATAATTTTCAGCTAAAAATATAGGTTAAAAACTGATAAATTCATTGAGGAGAAAAACAGTATGTACGATGTGATGGCGATAGGTAATGCCTTGGTTGACCACGAATATCTGCTGTCAGATGCAGCGCTAGAAGAAACTGACCTGACCAAAGGCAATATGACGCTAGCAGGAATCGAAGAGCAGCAGCAGTTATTGGCATATTTTAAATTGGCAGAGATTAAGCCATCAAAACAAGCGGGCGGCGGCTCAGCGGCCAATGCAATGTATGCCTTTGCAAGCTTAGGCGGCAAACCTTTTTATGCTTGCCGCGTCGGCGATGACAAGCAAGGCGAGTTTTACCTAAAAGACTTGCACGAAGCGGGCGTCGCCACATCCCCGCAGTCGATTCATGCAGGCGGTGTGACTGGCTCATGTGTGGTAGCAGTGACCGAAGATGGCGAGCGTACCATGCAAACATTCCTTGGTACCTCAAGCGATATTACTGCGGATAACGTCGATTTTGAAGCATTAACGCAAGCAGGCTGGTTATATTTAGAAGGTTATTTGGCGATGTCCGAAGGGATTCAGCCTGCGATGACCAAACTACGCCAACAAGCTGGTATCCATGGTGCCAAAATTGCCGTCAGCTTTGCTGATCCTGCGGTCGTAAAGTTTGCCAAAGAAGGCTTACTCAACATGCTTGGCAATAAAGTCGCGGTGATATTTTGTAATAGTGAAGAAGCAAAATTATTCACCGATAAAAAACAGCATAAGGCAGCAGCGCGTGCCCTACTTGAGCATTGCCAAACGGCGGTGGTTACCGATGGTCCCAATGGCGCTATCATCGCCCATAAGCCAAATGATGAGTCTGATATTGAGATTTATGAGATTCCGACGCCAGTTGTTACTAATGTTATTGATACCAATGGTGCCGGCGATAACTATTCTGGCGCGTTTTTATATGCTTTATCACAGCATTATAGCTTGCCAGAATGCGGACGACTTGCCAGCGAAATCGCTGCCCAAGTGATTCAGCAATTCGGCCCACGTTTATCATCGCAAGAGTATCAAGATATCTCGCGCCGCGTTTTAACGGTTTAGTGGCTGGATTATTTGATTACTAAAGCGCTAAAATCTAAGTTTCTAAGTGTCTGAGATGGCGTTTCTAGTTTACTCCTAATAAAAGATAGTGCTGCTGGGATAAATTTTGCGCAGCCTCTGGAGCGACGAAGTCGCACAGCAAGCAAGGAAAATTTGTACCAGTAGCACTTTATAATATTTTCGCGCTTTTATTTAGGATTGCCTACAAAACTTTAGCATCTAATAAGCAAAAGCCCATGTCATCGGATATGGGCTTTTTAGTATTCATTTATAAAACAAAATAATCGCTCAATTAAACAGCGGCAAGTGCTTGCTCTAAATCAGCTTTGATATCTTCAATGTGCTCAATCCCAATTGACAGACGCACCATATCCGCACTAACACCCGCGTTCTCTAGCTCTTGCTCGTTAAGCTGACGATGGGTCGTGGTCGCTGGATGACAAGCGAGCGACTTAGCATCACCGATATTGACCAAGCGCGTAATCATTTGCAGCGCATCAATAAAGCGCGCGCCTGCTTCGAGGCCACCTTTTACTCCAAAGGTTAAAATAGCGGATGGCGTGCCTTTCATATATTTTTTAGCAAGCTCATGCTCAGGATGGTCTGGCAAACCAGCATATTTTACCCAGGCGACTTTGTCATGGTCGCGTAGATATTCAGCAACTGCTTGGGCGTTTTGGACATGACGCTCCATACGTAAACTTAACGTCTCCATACCTTGCATGATACCGAAGGCATTGAGCGGGCTGATTGCCGCGCCGGTATTACGCAGTGGCGCGACACGAGCACGGGCAATAAATGCCGCTGCGCCGACGTCTTTGACAAAGTTTACGCCGTGATAGCTTTCATCTGGGGTGTTTAATAATGGGAAGCGCTCAGGATAATCGCCCCAAGGGAAAGTTCCGCTATCAACAATCGCGCCACCAATCGAAGTACCAGTACCGCTCATATATTTGGTCAATGAATGAATGACGATATCAGCGCCAAACTCAAATGGACGGCACAGCGCTGGCGTCGCAACCGTACTATCAATCACCACTGGCACGCCATATTCATGGGCGATGTCACTCAGAGCTTGGATATCGACGATATTACCCAGTGGATTACCGATACTTTCTGCAAAGACCATTTTGGTTTTATCATCAATTAAATCACGAATCGCTTCAGGGTTTTTATGGTCAAAAAAACGGACTTCGATACCTTGACGCGGCAGCGCATGGGCGAATAAATTATAAGTGCCGCCGTATAGCGTTGATACGGCGACGATATTATCACCTGCTTCACAAATGGTTTGAATCGCATAAGTAATAGCCGCCATACCTGAGGCAACCGCTAACGCCCCGATACCGCCTTCAAGTGCTGCAACGCGCTCCTCTAACACCGCCGTCGTCGGATTCATGATACGGGTGTAAATGTTGCCAGCAACTTTTAAATCAAATAAATCGGCGCCATGCTGGGTATTATCAAAGGCATACGAGCTGGTATGATAAATAGGCACGGCGACCGCTTTGGTGGTTGGCTCGACGCTATAGCCAGCGTGAATGGCTAAGGTTTCAAGGCGCTGAGTATTCTGCTTGGCTGGTTGTCCGTCACTCATAAGGTGCTCCTAAAATTTTATGGGATATTTACAGGGGTATTAATAGGTTATTAAACCCATATTTTTTTATCAAAATTAGTTATAACAAAAAGTCATAAAAAAAGCTGAGTTAATCATAACCCAGCTTCTTTATTAAAAGAATAGCAAATTTTTCATCTCTTAATGACAAATATTCATAAGCAATTTTTATAAACAAAGAAACTAATAAGCATATTCTTAGATGATATCGGCACTATTTTTTATAACGACTTGTCATTTTCTATTTATAATAAGCGTTTTCTGTACGTGTATGGTCGGTTTCATCGATGACTTGCGTCAGCTCTGGAATTTGTTGTTTCAGCTGCACTTCAACACCTTGACGTAAGGTCATATCAACCGCTGAACAGCCTTGGCAACCACCACCGAATTTCAGTATAGCAGTCAGACCAACGCCTTCTTCTTCAACCAATTCAAGCAGCTGGACATCACCGCCGTGAGCGGCCAAGCTTGGATTAATCTCCGACTGTAAGACATAATTGATACGTTCTTCGACACTGGCATCGGCACCAACTTTTGGCACTTTTGAGTTTGGCGCACGGAACGTCAACTGCCCACCAAAACGGTCTTTATTATAATCAATCACCGCATCTTCTAAATAAGGCACGGACGCCGCTTCAATAAATGCCGAAAAATCGTCATAAGTCAGTTTTAAATCAGCGCTGTCTTCTTCGCCCGGCTGGTTATAAGCCATACAGCATTCGGCACGCGGTGTACCTGGATGTTCGACGAAAATACGCACGCCGATACCATCGGTATCTTGCTTCGCCAGTAAATCTGCCAAATACCCTTGCGCCGCTTCAGTGATGGTAATGTTACTTTTAGCTTCGGTTTGCTCAGTATCTAATGCTGACTCGTAATCGGCAGTAGGGTCTACTTGAGTATCAGTTGGATTGTGTTCACTCATAATGCTTCCTATGTGTTATGACACAAGCGTTATATTGTCCACGTCTACTGTGTCGTCTATGTGAGGTTGGGACTAATGAAATCACCATCATTTTGGCTTATCGTTTTAATGCTTTGACCGTGATGAAAATTTCTTTATGGCTCTTTATGGTGTCTATTATAGCGCACTTAACGCATAATTCCGACTAGGCTAGTGTGAATTGGTAGTAGCGGTTTTTAAGCGCTGAGGTTTTAAGCGATGGCTATTTTTAATAAGGCTTACCTATAGTAAGCTGCCTTTATCTTCATAGTATATAAAGACGGCGTGCAGACTTATCAAGTCTAGCGGGCGTAGAATGCACTAAAGAGCTTATGAAAATTTTAAAAGAATAAATATCAGAATCTTAACTATTTTGAGAGAGCAGTATGTTGACTGAGAATCTAAATTTTGTGACCACCAAAGATGCCGTACAAATCGCTATTTGGGAAGTTTTTGATAATGAAAAAAGCCATCAATTATCTATCGTTAATGCGCATCAAGGACAAAATATCTTCTTAACCCATGGCACTTTTTCAGACAAAAAAACCTGCTTAAGAATCGCTGAATACTTAGCTGAGCTTGGACATCATTGCTATATCATGGAATGGCGCGCTCATGGCGCAAGCTCAAACCCCACAGACCAATTCAATTTCGAAACCGTCGCCACCTATGATTTTGCCGCCACTTTTGATTATTTATTTAACGAATTAAAGCTCAGCAATTTACACTGCGTCACCCATAGTGGCGGCGGCGCTTGCTTAACGATGTTTCTCATTCAAAATCCGCAGTATATCAATAAAATAAATAGCATCAGCATGTTTGCTTGCCAAGTGTACGGCGCCATCGTCAATCTGAAGAACTATTTTAAAATAGTCGCCGCCAAGATGTTTACCCGTCTATTTGGCTATATACCCGCCAGAAAACTCAAACTGGGACCCATCAATGAAAACCATCACACCATGAATCAATGGTATGAGTGGAATTTGCATAAAAACTTCCACAGCAGTTTTATTAAACAAAGTGATATAAATGCGAATGGTATTCAGAAAAGTACTTTTGATAGCCACA
Organism: Psychrobacter sp. YGAH215; assembly: GCF_007280595.1. Lineage (NCBI taxonomy): Bacteria > Pseudomonadati > Pseudomonadota > Gammaproteobacteria > Moraxellales > Moraxellaceae > Psychrobacter > Psychrobacter sp. YGAH215. The sequence continues at coordinate 23,099 of NZ_VKLR01000022.1, forward strand.
CTCGCCAGCAAAATACTCCTGAAAGTGCGATTTTTGATTATCGGCAGTATATGCCGAATATTACCGTACCCATTTATGCTATCAGCGCCAAGGGTGATAAATTCATCTCGCCAACTCGAGGTTGCCTGTCACTTTTTAACGACTTTAATCGCTCGCTCAACAAAAACTCTGCTAACGTTTTTCGTGAATACGCGCGAAGTCATGGTGACTTGGATGATTATACCCATAGCCGCATTTTAAACAGTCGTACGGCTGCCAAAGAGATCTGGCCAACGGTGGCGGCATGGATTGAGCAACATGCAGGATGACGCATGCAAGATAAAGTTTGCATGATAATGCTACATCTCCTAAAACTAACTTCACATAACATAACTGACTTGGCCAGATCGGCTGTTTAGACTGGATTGAACGCCATAACAAATTCAAAAGAGTAATTTATGCAGTTATATGTCATACCAGGAACTTGCGCCGTTGTACCGCACACCGCCCTCGAATGGACGGGCGCAGATTACGAGCTCAAGCTATTAGATCATGATTCGGTTAAATCAGAAGAATATCTACGTATCAATCCGCAAGGCGCGGTACCAGCTATCGTCGATGGCGACACTATCATCACCCAAAACATTGCCACCCAAGTCTATATCGATGCCAGCTATCCAGATGCCAATATCTTTGGCTCAGATACCTCACCGGCTGGTAAAGGTGAAATAATGCATTGGCTAGGGTTTTTGAATGCGGATCTGCATAAAGTCTTTGCCCCGCTCTTTGGCCCTGATGGCTTCGTTGAAGGCAATGCTGCACAAGAAAACTTAAAGCAAAAAGCCAAAGAAAAAATCGCCCATTTGCTTAGACTGCCCAACGAGCAGCTCGGTAAAACTGATTATCTAACAGGCAGTAAAACCACGGCTGATATTTACTTATACATCACCCTAACGTGGGCGAAAAAGTTTGAGATCGATCTATCAATCTAACGAAAGAGGACTCCACCCGACGCTAGGGTGGAGGTGAATTTCGTATAGCCTAACTCTGCTGATTTTGAATGTATTGCTTAATAATCTCCAACGGCGCTCCGCCACATGAGCCGGCAAAGTAAGAGCGTGACCACAAAACAGGCTTATTATAAGCCGCCCTTAAGTCAATGAAGTTGGCTCTCATGCGCCGGCTTGTGACCGACTTTAGATTATTAACCATCTTACTTAGTTGTACCGTTGGTGGGTATTGAATCAGCATGTGAACATGATCGCCTTCACCGTTACATTCCTTGAGTTCCGCACCAAAATCCTTGCATATCTCAGCAACAACTTCTTTAAAGTATTGACGATGATTATCAGCTAAAACCTTTTTGCGATACTTAGTGATGAATACCAAATGCACATGCAGATTATAAGCAGAATGACGGTTTTTATATATCTCACTCATTATAATAAATACCCTTTATTGTTTATGTTATATAGTATAACATGGTATAAATAACGAACACACTGACCAATAAAGCATCCATTATGAAAATTAATAAAGCGTACAAATTTAGGCTTGAGCCTAATGCAGAGCAAGAGGTTGTCTTGAACAATCTTGTTGGTTCTGCACGTTTTGTTTGGAATCAAATGCTTGCGATATCGTTTGAGATGTTTGCTAAAAATGAGTTTATTAATGCAACCAATTTGGTTAATAAAATCATGGATATTAAAGCAAATCCTGAGTTTGCCTTCTTAAAAACAAGCTCTAACGCGGTGTCTTTACAACAAAAAATTCGTGATCTCGCTTCTGCTTGGTCACGCTTTTTTGACTCTAAAGTTCATGCAAGACTGAAAGAGAATAAGAAAAAACCTAAAAAGCCTAAGTTCTTCAAGCTTGCTGATGGCACAGAAATCCAATTACGCCCGCTTATGCCGCGCTTCAAGCGCAAATCAGATGGGTGTGATTCAATACGCTTGGTACAGTTTGATAAATATTGCCGTGTTGAAGGCAATCGTGTCAAACTACCGAATGGTGTAGGTTTTGTAAAGTTTAGAAAATCTCAAGACATTCTTGGGATAATTAAAAACGTCACCATCAGCAAGAAATCCGGTCATTGGTACGTGTCGTTTGGCACTGAGCGAGAGTTGGAACAGAACCCAATTCACCCTTCTAAAACCGCCATTGGTATTGATTTAGGTGTCAGTAAATTAGTTACCGGCTCAAACGGTCAGTGCTTTAAACCTAAGAGCAGCTTTAAAGCCAATCAAGGCAAACTAGCAAAGCTACAGCGCCAATTAAGTCGTAAGGTCTTATTTAGCCAAAATTGGAAAAAGCAAAACCGTAAAATCCAAAAGCTTCACCATCACATTGCCAATATTCGCCATGACTACTTGCATAAAATCAGCACTGACATCAGCAAAAACCACGCCATGATTGTCTGTGAGGATTTAAAAGTAGTTAATATGTCGGGATCTGCAAGCGGGACTCTTGAAAATAAAGGTCGCAATGTCAAAGCCAAGTCAGGATTGAACAAATCAATTCTTGATCAAGGATGGGGCATGATGATTGATATGCTTGAGTACAAGCAGCACTGGCACGGCGGGTTACTCATCAAGGTAGACCCGCGTTATACAAGCCAAACCTGCTTTGAATGCAAGCATGTTGCAAAAGAAAATAGACGTACCCAAGCAAAATTTGAGTGCGTTGAATGTGGTTATATTGCGAATGCAGATGTTAATGCAGCTCGTAATATTCTTGCGGCAGGACATGCCGTTTTGTCTGTCGAGGGAGGATGCAGTAAAGGTCGCCCGTTGAAGCAGAAAACTTGCGACGGTCGTGAGAAAGTCGCCTAAGAGCTTTTGCTTTTAGAATCCCCCGCTTGAGCTTGTCGAAAGTGGCGGGAGTATGTCAACTGACTATAAAAACCTTGATACCTTTGTCAAACGTATTGAAGAAGATAAAGGTTTGACCGCCGTCATTGAGCAGCAAGGCTTAGAAAAAATCAAAACACTTGAGATTTGATATTATTAATGCTTTGAGCGTTTGCAAAAACCTTTCTAACCTTAACCTTTCTAGCCTTTAGAAGGGTTTTTGCTTTTATATCTATAAAAACATTATCCTTTAAAATAACATTCATGGCGCAAAAACCAAGCGCTAAAATTCGTTAAAGCGATAAAGTCACGGCACTAAACATCTTTATACTTGTCAGCCAGATATAGGCTGTGTCAGTATTAGCCTCTTTGAGACATTTTAAATTGATAATTAATAGCAGTAAGTTAGGAGTTGGCCGTTATGAGTGAATCAGCAGAGCAAGGTTCGGATAAAAGCTCGGATAAAAATAACAGTAAAGACTACCGTTATTTGGTGTTTATTGGACGTTTCCAGCCGTTTCACTGCGGGCATAAGGCAGTGGTCGATGAAGCATTAAAACGTGCCGATAACGTCATTATGCTGATCGGTTCTGCCAACCTGCCGCGCAGTCTGCGTAATCCATTTAGTGTCGATGAACGGGCGGCGATGATCAAGAACGCCTACTCGCCAGCAGAAGCGGCGCGAATTCATTGCGTCGGTCTCGACGATGCGCTCTACAATGACACGCGTTGGCTGCAATATGTGCAGACGGGCGTCAAATCCGTCACCGGCGACTTACAGGCTGATATTGGGCTGATTGGTCATTCAAAAGACAGCTCATCTTATTATTTATCCTTATTCCCAAATTGGGCGTCGGTTTCTGTGCCCAATTATCACAATTTATCCGCCACCCCTATTCGTGACAGCTACCTGATGGGTGCCACGCCAACGCCTGAGCGCACCCCTGAGTCGACCCGCAACGTCCTCAATGACTTTAAAAAGACCGATATTTATCAAAACCTGCATGAAGAAGCGGATTTTGTCGATAAATATAAAAGACAATGGGAATCTGCGCCTTATCCACCGACCTTTATGACCGCTGATGCGCTCGTCGTACAATCAGGGCATATTTTATTGGTTGAACGCCGCAGTATGCCAGGACGCGGGCTATGGGCATTACCGGGTGGTTTTTTGAATCCAAAAGAAACACTCTTTGATGCCTGTATCCGCGAGCTACGCGAAGAGACGCGCTTAAAAGTGCCTGAACCGGTGCTACGCGGCTCTTGTCATAGTCAGCATACCTTTGACGACCCGTATCGCTCAGCGCGTGGGCGTACGATTACCCAAGCCTTTTATTTTCAGCTAAAAAACGACCCAAAAGGGTTGCCAAAAGTCAAAGGTGGCGACGATGCAGCCAAAGCGTTTTGGCTGCCACTCGCTGAGCTTGATGCCACCATGATGTTTGAAGACCATTATGCGATTATCGCTAAAATGGTTGGTTTGTAGGCTTTTATCAGGCGACTGTGCAATTTTTATTAACCTTTTTTCACGCCAGCGCCGATAGACGGCAATGGCTCACCGCCGCAGCGGTTATTAAAAAACAGCTGTGGCATCTCAAAGCAGAGGAGTTCTGTGATGTACACCAGCAATTTAAACAATTTAATCTTAAATAGCGACAGCTATAAAACCTCCCATTGGGTGCAATATCCAAAAGGTAGCGAGTATCTATCAAGCTATATCGAAGCGCGTAAAGGTGACTACGATGTGGTATTTTTTGGCTTGCAAGCCTTTATCAAAGAATACCTTAGCACGCCGATTACCCATCAAGATATCGATGAAGCCGAAACGGTCATTCAAGCCCATGGCTTAACCTTTAACCGTGCTGGCTGGGAGCTGTTAGTCGATAAGTATGGCGGCTATCTGCCACTGCGCATCGAAGCCATTCCTGAAGGCAGCGTCGTTCCAGCATCCAATGTGGTCTGCCAAATTATTAATACTGACCCTGAGTTCTATTGGCTACCAAGCTATATCGAAACGGCATTGCTACGGGCGATTTGGTATCCCTCAACCGTCGCTAGCGTCTCGCACTATTGCAAAGGCATCATTCGTCAGGCACTAGAAAAATCTGCCGACAATACCGAGTCGCTGATTTTCCGTTTGCATGATTTTGGTTCGCGCGGTGCGTCTAGTCAAGAATCTGTCGCCCTTGGTAGTCTTGCGCATTTGGTGAACTTTGCTGGTACCGACTCGATGACGGCCTTGGTTGCCGCCAGCCGCTGGTATCACATGGACAAAGAAATAGCTGCTTTTTCTATCCCTGCTGCTGAGCATAGCACCATGACGGCGTGGGGTCGCGACGGAGAAACTGCCGCCTTTGCCAATATGATTGAACAATTTGGCGGCGCTGGTAAAAGTTTTTCTGTGGTATCTGACAGCTATGATTTATGGAATGCCATTGATAATATTTGGGGCGGTAGCCTAAAAGACGACGTCAAAAATATGGGCGGAACTTTGGTTATCCGTCCAGATAGCGGCGATCCGGCAAAAGTGGTGCGCGAAGCCTTAGAGCGCTTGGCGGTAAAATTTGGCACCACCATAAATAGCAAAGGCTATAAAGTGCTGCCCGACTATGTACGCATTATCCAAGGCGATGGTATCAGCCCGCAAAGCTTAGGCAAAATTATCGATGTGGTCTTAAACGCAGGTTTTAGTGCCGACAATATCACCTTTGGCATGGGCGGCGGGCTACTACAGCAAGTCAATCGCGATACCATGAGTTGGGCGATGAAAGCCAGTGCCATCTCTATCGATGGCGTATGGAAAGATATCTATAAAGACCCTGTCACTAGCCGCTCAAAACGCTCAAAAAAAGGCCGTTTGGCACTCATAAAAAATAGCAAAGGCAACATAGAAACCATTAAAGCGGATGATTTAACGACAGCTGAAGATAACCTATTACGCGATGTATATATCGATGGTAAATTACTTATTGAAGATAACCTCACTACGATTCGGGAGCGTGCAGGATGGTAGCTACTAAAAAAATGCAAAATAAAATAGCCGCTGCTGCCAAGGACGTGCTGCTTGCTCCTGTTTACCTTTATCAAGGGCACAAAATCAAGCGTGATACTGTACGCCTACCTGAGCCAAATGGCGAGCGTCATGGACAGGTTCAGCTCAATAACTCGCCTATTACCTCAAAGGGTAAAAGCAACAATATATTGAACCTGATGGTCGTTGGTGATTCGGCAGCGGCTGGCGTCGGTAGTCAGACCCAACAAGAGGCGCTGGTCGGTCATTTGATACCTATTTTGACTGAGCAGGCAGCTATCCAAAGCGCTTTTGATACCTTAAACTGGTCGTTACAAGCGACCACGGGTTATACCAGCTTTGATATTTTGCGCAGGCTTTATGTGTTGCCTGCACCGAGCCAACCTATTGATGTGATGGTATTAAGTGTCGGCGTTAATGATACTACCTCCAAAGTCTCTGCGGCTCAATGGCAACAGCAGGTTGAAAATATCATTGCTATCGCCCAGCGTAAATTCGGCGTACGCGAGCTGGTTTTTTTAAGCTTACCGCCGATGGCTCAAATGCCTGCGATACCTGCGCCATTGAATAACTTCGTTGGTGCCAAAGCCGCTATCCTTGATAATAGCTTGCAGCAAATTTGTGCCGCTCATGACAATGTCACTTACATGGCAACGAACTTTGCACGCATGATAGAAGAACACTCTAACGGCACGCCGATCGATATCAGAGTGATGTTTGCCAGCGACGGCTTTCATCCAAGCAGTTTGATGTATGGTTATTGGGCGCAGCAAGTGGCAGAATTGATTGTGAAGTTGCTAGATTCGTCGACTACTAAGTTAAGTAGCTGAGTAGTGCAAATACTGAACATTAAAATTTAGATAAAAAAAACCGCTGAATAATCAGCGGTTTTTTTATGGCTTAGCAAAAGACTGCTTCGCGACATATATTTATACCATAAGTATAAATTATTCAGCAGAATCAGCAGCTTTCTTGCTACGGCCACCAAACGCACCAAAGCGTTTGTTGAAGCTTGCAACACGGCCTTCAGTAGACGTTTTGCGTTGTTCGCCAGTATAGAATGGATGCGACGCACTTGAAATATCAAGTGGGTAGTATGGGTATTCTTTACCTTCGTATTCACGAGTAGCTTTGGTATTAACGGTTGAGCGAGTTAAGAAAAACACGTCAGCGTTGGTATCATGGAACAAAACTTCTTGGTAATTAGGATGGATATCTTTACGCATAATAAACTCTCTATGTCCGATGTATGGTAAGCATTTTGATTAATAGCCTCTTTAGCTATTAAGCACGCTCACATACGTAACTGAGGCACTAAGGACATCTGTCAGTCTGGCAATTACGTCACTGGCTTATTCCAGCACCCAACACCACACCGCTGCTCACTTAGCCTTTCCCCAGCGGGAAAATCAAACCGCGATTTTAACGGTTTTTGTTGCTCGATGCAAGCCGCTTCTACGATAAAACCACGCCATGAACTCGACTTAACGCCATTATGCTGAGTCGAAAAACCCCATAAATAATCATAAAAAAGCAGCCACGCTAGCTGCCTTTTTTATAGAAAACTTATTTTTGGAAAACTTACTTTTGGAAAAATGGAAACTTATTTGGTTTTTACGATATGCCAAACGCCAAGTTTGTTATCACCATCTTTATCGCCAACCTTGGTATCATTGGCATAAAAGTATAACGGCTTACCATTCATCGCCCATTGATATTTGCCATCTTCACGTTTAAAGGCGGCAAACTGCCCTGACGCTTTGGCATTGCTTGGTGCCAAAAACGCTGGCCAAGCAACCAGACAAGCTGAGCCACATTCTGATTTATTCATAGAGTCTTTATCAAAAGTATATAAGGTCATATGATTGGTTGCATCGACCAACATGCCATTTTTACTGGCAACTGGCGCGGTATTTTTAGTGGTCGCTTGCACCTCATGCATGCCAGAATCGTCCTTTCCCAGCATGTTGTTAAACGTAGAACAGCCGCTAAGCGCTAATGCACCAGAAATGACAGATAACATAAGTATGTGTTTCATAGTAACGTCCTTGTTAATAGTGATTTCTTTAATTGCTTCTTTTATATGGTTTTTTGTGGTCTGCAAACCTATACCTTAAAGCAAAAAACGGCTTAAAGCTGACCATAAGTATTTTTACTATAGCACAGACATAAAATCAGTTATTTTTCGCACCATATAAATTTACAGAAGCGTATAAAGTTTACAAATTAAATAAAGTTTGCTCTTCGATTTTCTAAAAATGCTTTTATAAAGCTGTGTTTTAGTCGCTCCTTGTTTGCCATCCTTTGACAAAACTTATGCATCTACTTACGTTTTTGCCATGCTAATTTGAGTAATTTTTTCGTAGAATAATCCATCTAAATTAAGAACTACTACACAATAAGAAATATGACTATAGCGGTTTAAAATGACTGTTGAACTTAGGGTTCGCTGTACGCATATCGGTAGCCTTGCATGAAAAAACACGCATTAGAAAAACATGTTATTTAACATATAAGCGCGGCGAATATAGAAAACTTAAGAGAAGAAACTTAGCAACGAATTACTTCACAAAGACGCCGAGCCATTCCTACTAATTGAAGATAGGAATGCGACTAAGGATATAACAACGACAATGACTCATTCTGTTATGAACAATCAAGTGCCTGCTAGCAAACGGGTTGGTATTCTCGGTGGCGGTACAGCGGGTGCAACCATCGCGATTCGCCTTGCGGCATTGGGCCTTGAAACGTATTTATTTGAAAAAAATACCTCGCTAATTGACGGGCCGCCGATGTGTCATTTGCATGCCGGTGGCAACCTATATCGTGAAATACCTGATGAAGATTGCGTTGCCCTGCTCAAACAATGCATAGATATTTTGCGCCTTTATCCTTATACCATTGATGTACGCCCGACGGTATTTGCGGTGCCGACGCGCGATGAAGGTTTGCCTGAGGATTTATTGCCACGCTTAGATATCTTGACTGACGCTTATCGTGAGCTTATCGCCGAAGACGCCAATAATAAAGTGCTTGGCGAACCTGAAAACTACTATCAGCTCTACAGCCATGAGCAACTGATTGCCTTATCTGAGCGCGAGCAAGTCGCGGTGCCGCGCACGGTTGATGAATGGATGATACCAGTTGCTAAGTATTTGGATTTAAACAAGGTCAAATTTCCGCTGATTGTCGTACAAGAATACGGCTGGAATATCTTCCGTTTGGCAGCGTCTGCACAATTGGCTTTAGAAGGCTATGAGCACGCGCATGTCTTTACCGATACGCAGGTAAAGCAAGTGATGCCAGTCGATTGTGAAAACTGCTCAAATGCTGACCATCATGTGACCAAATGGCGCATTGATTATCAACAAGCAGCGAGCTCTGATACTGATACTGAAGCCAAAACCGATTCTATCGAAGTTGATTATTTAATCAACGCTTGTGGTTTTCGTACCGGCATTATCGATGATATGGTCGGTGTCAAAGTCACGCGTATGGTCGAGTTTAAATCGTCTTATATCACTCATTGGGGCGATACTGGCGGTCAAATACCAGAAATTATCGTTTACGGTGAGCGCGGCACACCGGAAGGCATGGCGCAGCTAACGCCCTACCCTGATGGTTATTTTCAGATACATGGCATGAGTAAATTTATTACCCTATTTGATGATGGTTTGGTTGCTTCTAACAAAAATAGCGCCCAACCGAAATTGCCGTCGCAATACCTGCATTATATCGAAGACGGCTGGGATAAAGCGCCACTACAAGCGCGCAGCCAGCAAGCGATTGATTACGTGGCTGAATTCGTCCCGACCTTTCATAGCGCGCGAACAGTTGGCAATGCACTCTATGGCGGGCAGCAAATACCTGGGCAAGACGATACGCTGCGCGTTGCCGATGTGAGCTTATACTCTAATATTCGCTATGCGCGGGCAGAAAACGTCAAAGCCTCATCGACGCTGATTGCTGCCGATCAAATCGTTGATGAATTGACGACGCTTGGTTTGGTTGCTGATGAAGCGCCAGAAAACCATCAGCGTTATGCGCATGAATGGGCGTATTTGGCACAAAATGATAGCGTGGCGATTGATAAAATTGCGCGTTATTTAGCGCAAGAACGCGGCTTTCCAATGGCAATGGCGGGCGTAAATCATGGTATTTGTGAAACGAGTTAAAATGATTTAAATGTTAATAAAGTCAAAGCAAAAAAGAGAGCAAGGCTTAATGTTAGCCTTGCTCTCTTTTTTATTTAAAGTTATTGATAAAGATAACCGCTGCTAGTTTCCCGCCATTTTCTCAGTATCAACGGCGTCATCTATTTTTACGACGGTCTTTAGCATATCAATCGCTTCGCCAATGGTATTACAAACGACCAAACGCTCAAGGTCTTGTTGCTTCATAAAGCCTTGCTCAGCGGTGTATTGTAAATGTTCAATCATACAGTCATAAAAACCATTGATATTAAGAATAATCATCGGTTTTTCATGCTGATATAGCTGACGCCAGGTGGCAATTTCCATAATTTCCTCTAGCGTCCCAAGCCCGCCCGGCAACGTAATAAAGGCATCGGCGTACTCTGCCATCACCGTTTTACGGGTATGCATGGTATCGGTCAAATGCAGGCGCGTCAGCTGCTCATGAGCAATTTCATGCTTGAGCATAAAGGTTGGAATCACGCCGACCGCTTGTGCGCCACCTCGGATGACCTCATCAGCGACTGCGCCCATCAGCCCGATGCTCGCTCCGCCATAGACCAAACCCATGCCATTATCAGCAAGCGCACTGCCAAGCTCACGCGCCGCCTGCTCATAAACGTCATTATTGCCCAAACGTGAGCCACAATAAACCGCTACCAGTGGCATGGTGAGCGCTGATTTATCCACGGCTTTTTCAATATTGGTAATGTCTTGACTGGTAATGACTTCATAAGTGTCATTGTTAATTTTCATTTGCATAGAGTTTCCTTAATTTTATATACATTGTTCTTATTAAATACTTAACTATTAAAACATGATTAGTTATAGATGTTGTTTTTTTGATGTAGGTTAATTGCTCAAAATATACAACGTCGAGCTTGCTCATAGAACTTAGAAGTCATTTTTGCCTGCCTTCCTCACTAAGATTTATTTTACCATAAGCAGTGTTACTGCAAAGTCATCATGCGGTGATCACCCAGCTAAGCTATAAAGTAAGCAACCAATCACGGCTTAATGACTGCACGCTTAATATTGATTATTAAACGCTGTGCGCCTAGCAAGCGTTTTTATTTACCCAAAGTCTTTACTTATAAGAAAACTCTTACTCATAAAAATGACAAAAATACATGAAGGTTAAACCATGGAAAATCCGCACAATCAAACAGATATTTATGCCCTAAGCATCATGACTGAGCGCAATCGAGCATTGGCAGCGACCGTTTATCGCCCTAGAGACGAAGTAAAAGCCGCAGTCATGATCGCGCCGGCTACTGGTATCAAACGCCAGTTTTATCATAATTTTGCCACTTATTTAGCAGCAAGCGGCTTTGGGGTCATAACCTTTGATAATGAAGGTATCGGTGAATCGCTATCGTCTGATTTGACGAAATGCGATGCTTCTTTAATCAGTTGGGGTCGTCATGACATGCCAGCCGTCCTTGATGCCTTACAAGACGAATTTGCCGATGCCACTTATCATTTGATTGGACATAGCGCCGGCGGTCAGCTGATAGGTTTGATGCCAAATTATAAGGCGCTTACTTCAGTATTTAATGTTGCTTGTTCATCAGGGCAAATCAAAAATATGGACATGCCTTACAAGCTCAAAGCGATGGGTTTTATGGACGTCTTTATTCCGCTCACCAACTTAACGCTAGGCTATACGCCAGCGGATAAAATCGGCATGGGCGAGCCACTACCACGCGGCGTCACTCGTCAATGGCGCGAGTGGTGCAATGGCGCAGGCTATATTAAAACCGCGTTTGGCAAAAGTATTCATACCCATTTTTATGATGAGATTGATATACCTGCGTTGTGGCTCGGCTTTAGCGATGATGAAATTGCCAATAGCAAAAATATCGATGATATGATTCGCGTCTTTAGCAAAATGCCAGTCGAAAAACGCTATTTTGACCCCGAAGAATTTGGCTTAAATAGTATCGGTCATATGCGCTATTTTAGCAGCAAAACCAATGCTAAAGCCCCGCAGCTTTGGCAAATGGCAATCGATTGGCTAGCCAAGCAGTAATAAGCTTTGTTTAGTGCAGCTATTCAAGCGCATGCCATTCAAGCGCAACTGTATTTAGTCTTGCGTGATTTTTGCTGCTTGTTCTGCTTGCACACGCTTGGTCAACGCAGAATACAGCGACGGCTGCATATTATGAATGTTGCCTAGCATCCATTTTACGTAGCTAATTGGCACGTCTTTAATCAACGTACCCTTATGTTTGCCAAAGGGCATTTTGCTCAGTGGATTGGCTTTATTGGCGATAGCGTGCGCTGCTGCAAAATCTGTCGGCGCAATCTCTAGGCGCTCGCAGCAGGCCTGATATAGCAGATAACACATGCGCGCATCGCCCAGCGCATCATGAGCAGCAATCGTCATTTTACCTGCCTCGCCTTTACCTAATAATTGCTCGATACATTTCGACTGCCCATAGGCGCTCCATTCTGGAAAGGCCACGCGCGCCAGCCGCACCGTACATATTAGCTTAGCAGACGGACTGCCAATCACCCGCCAATCAAAGCGCACATTATGCCCAATCAAATACTGCGGCAACTCAAATTGCTCAAGCTCAAAGCGCTCAAGACCGGCAACATCGTCATCGGTGATACCATGGATTCTAATCACGACGGGCGATATCGGGCGCCCACTATTAAAGTATTTCATCCACTCAAATCCTGTCGCCACATTAATAGTCGCCACTTGAATCGGACGCGGATCACGACCTTGGTCGGTTTCGGTATCGATAATCAGCGCAGTGTCGGTCATAAAGATTTGGCCATCATTATTTGAAAATAGGTAGCAATATCAGTTTTCTATATATACCTAAAAAATAGGTGATTTTTAAAAACTACGTTATATTTATGGGGATAAAAGCTAAAGATAACAATGGTATACAAAGAGTAGAGATATTAACTCTTATACTACCCATTAGAGTTAACTCAAAAAAAATAAAGAGATATCGATGTTAGCAGATGGTAATAAGCTTCCGCCAAATCCAAATTCAAAACCAACCTTTTTACGCCGTGTAATAAGTATATTCATCAAGGCGGCGGTATTACTGATGCTGTTATTTGTCTTTGACAAGCTCTTACCGAGTATCAGCAAGCAAACTCAGTCGTTTGTACTGGCAAAATGGCAACAGCTCAGTTTATTACAACAAGCATTACCGACAGAAAATAGCTTACCTAGCCCACTGCCCGAACAACACTTAACGGATACATGGGGCGCGGCGCGTAGCCAAGGTCGTTCTCACGAAGGCATCGATATATTTGCCAAGCGAGGTACGCCGATTCAGGCAACGACGCAAGGTATCGTCAGTAAAGTCGGCGAAAACAGCTTAGGCGGTCGCGTGGTGTTCATCATTGGACCGGGCGGCGCAGGACATTATTATGCGCATCTAGAGGATTACGCTGATATTAGCCCAAACGACTGGGTCAATGCTGGCGATATCATCGGTTACGTCGGCGACAGTGGGAATGCCAAAGGCACGCCGCCGCACGTCCATTATGGGATTTATATCAATGGCAGCGCGGTCAACCCTTATCCACTTTTGCAAAAGCCTGAAAGCTAGCGTTTGAGTTTTTGGCCTTTAAAACCTGACCCCTTTAAAAATAAGACCTTAAACTTCCAATATAAAATTTAACGGCCCATCATTGATACTTGCCACTTGCATATCAGCGCCAAACTCACCAGTTGCTACAAGGGGATGTTGGGTTTTGGCATAAGTAATTAGTTGCTCGAACAATACCTCTGCAGCATCGGGTGCCATCGCGCCGCCAAAGTCAGGACGGCGACCTTTATCGGTTTTTGCCATTAAGGTAAATTGTGACACCAATAATAAACCGCCGCCTACCTGCTGGACATTTTTATCCAATTTACCAAACTTAGCAGGATCATCGTCATTCTCAAAAATGCGATAAGTGAGGATTTTATCAATCATACGCTGCGCACTTTGCAAGTTATCCTCATGACCCAAGCCAATATAAGCCAAGATTCCATGCTCAATCGCACCAACGCAGTGCGCATCGACAGTGACGCTGGCGCGCTGCACCCTTTGTATCAGTGCTCTCATTTACAGCCTTCCTTATTTATAAATCGCTTACAGTTTATGGTCATACAATCATACCCTGACCATGATAAAATACCGCCATTAACTTGCCTATTAATAATTACATCGAACCCTATTTTGGTAACCTTATTATGAATTTATTTGCCACCCTTCAACAATTTGTACCGCAGCAGCAGCTGAGTAAAGTCGCTGGACGTCTGGCCGCCAGTCGCCACCCTTATGTCAAGCGTGCGTTTATCCGCAGCTTTGCCAAAGCTTACAATGTCAGCTTAGATGAATACGAGCGCCAAAGTTTCAATGCTTATGAAAGCTTTAATGACTTTTTTACCCGTGAGCTAAAAGACGACGCGCGGCTCATTGATAGCCGCGCAAATGGAATTGTCAGTCCTGCCGATGGTGTTATCTCGCAGTTAGGGCAAATCCGCGACCATAAATTACTGCAAGCCAAAGGTCGTCATTATGACATCGGTCAACTACTCGCTGATAGCGAAGATGGCAGTTATTTTGCTGATGGTAGCTTTGCCACTGTATATCTCGCGCCGAGTAACTATCACCGCGTGCACATGCCATTTGCTGGTACCTTGACCAAGACCCGTTATATACCGGGTACCCTATTTTCTGTCAATAATGTCACGGCGGCAAACGTGCCGGATTTATTTGCCCGTAATGAGCGTTTGGTCTGTTTATTTGATACAGAGTACGGCAAAGCGGCGGTGGTCATGGTTGGCGCTATGATTGTCGCTGGTATCGAAACCGTCGCGACGGGGAAAATCAGCCGCACTGAGGATATCCAAGAAATGGTTCACAATATGAGCTTTGCCAAAGGCGATGAGCTTGGACGCTTTTATTTAGGTTCAACGGCGATTGTCGTTCTACCAAAAGGCGCAAAAGCCGATTGGCAAGACAGCTTACAAGCCAACAGTATGGTAAAAATGGGACAGCTATTGGGTGTTGCGAATAAATAGCAGTTTTATAAAGACTCTAGAAACTTCTACGTATAAGCCTAGTTAAGCCACTCAGCTTAGCTAGGTTTTTTATTAGACGTATTCAATCTAGTACCGAAAGTGCTTGTGAATAGGATACGCAAATAAGATGTTTTCTTCTTGCGTTCCGCGTCCGATATTATGAATAATCAACGGCGAGCCATCAGCGGCGACTTTATTAGAAACGATGCCCATATGCGGTAAATTGCCGTTCGGCAGCCGCCACGTCACTATATCACCGGCTTGAAAGCTAGATTTATCAGTGATAGATAATGTTTGACCATGACGGCTAAAAAACACCTCAAGATTCGGCACACGGCGGTGATCGATATTTTTATCGGTTGATTTTAGTCCCCACGTCTTTGGATAGGCCGACCAATTGGACTTCATATCTTGATTGACCAACTGCTGTAAATCGATATTTTGCAGACGGTATGCCCGTACGACAACATCGGTACAAACGCCGGTTTCTATCGGTACATCGCCACGCGGAAAATCCAGCTGACGATAGGTAGGGTCATAGCTAGTGGTCACACCTATCTGTTTTTTGGCATCATAGGCCAATTTATCGCCCTTACCAACAGACTCGGTCGCCTGCGCCAATTGCGCCAAACTTAGTACGCCAAGAAAAACCAGTGATTTCGCGGATGTTTTATAAGTACCAGCTATTTTCATGTGACCGTCTCTTTGCGTGATTGTCCCTAATATAAAGGCTTTAGTGCAGGAAGATAATGAGTAATTTGTAAACAGCTGACAGGCAAAAAAAACTTTTAACCACTTATCTATCAATCAGCCAGCCTTGCTCGGTCGCATACTCAACCTGTTCCAATAGCCATTGATGAATACTCGGAAAGCTGTCTTTAATAAACCTTAGGACGCCAGTCACTTGCGAGCGTGTCACCTCATGATCACTCCATGTTTTCCCGCCTGTATTTAAATTTAACAAAAATGGCAAAATTCGATCAATCACTCTCAGCAGCTCAGCCTCTTTGCTCCTGCCCGTTTCTTGCGCTTCCCAAATCTCACTTAAGTTTTTGATACCATTGCCGCGCTCAGCTCGTAATCGAGCGATGCCCTCGCGCTCTCCAGCGTGAGCGTCAGCTCTACTATTGGCAAATAAAAATGTATCACCGGCATCAACTTCACCCAAGTCATGTATTAATGCCATCTTCAGCAATTTTTCATGATTAACATCAATCTCAAACTGTTCAGCAATTGACCAACAAGCCATCGCCAAATGCCAAGAGTGCTCGGCAGAATTCTCCAACCGATTTGTTTTCGTCACATAACTGCGCCGATTGACGCGTTTTAGCGCATCCAACTCTAATAAAAAATGCGTTACATCGTCAATATCAATATTTGCAGCAGTCGCAGGGTCGGTCAACGGTGTATGGTTGACACCATTAGAATAGGGTAACGTCATGATTCTCTCTAAATAACTGATAAATTTGAGCGCTGTCTTTTCACGCAAAGGCAGATATTATAGTAAATATTTAAGCACTGCGGCATTGATAGCCGTTATAAAAACCGTAAACAACTTGCTTCAATATAATTTTTCGATAAAAAAATAGCGCCGATAGTATTGAGCGCTATTTTATTTTTGAGAGTTATTAAGAAACTATTTTTAATAATTAAATTTGCTTAAGCATGATGCTTAATTAGGCTACTTAATCAAATTACTAATGGTCTTAAAAGCAGGGTCTTTACTACTGCGACATAATTCAAAAAGAATGGATTCTACCGTACTAATCACGCCACCAGCGCGGCGGATACGGCGAATCGCTTGCTTCTTATCATAAGGAAAGCGCGAGCCAACCGCATCACCAATAATCACTGGCTGCATGCCATTATCGAGCAAATCAAGCGCCGTTTGCATGACACAGACATGCGCCTCCATCCCAAATAATAGAACAATGCTACGATTTTGTTGGGCTAGATAATGCCACGAATCGTCATTATCACAAGCGCTAAAAGTGACTTTCTCAAAGCTTTTGGCATTATCACCTTCTAGCACATCACGTATCTCAGGCAGGGTATCGCCAAGTCCTTTTTTGTACTGCTCATTGAGCATAATAGGAATATCAAGCGCTTGCAGCCCTTTGATTAGCGTGACGGTCTTTTTGACAATATTTTCATGGTCATAGATATGCGGCGTTAAGCGTTCTTGAACATCGATAATCATCGCTTGGGTATTTTCACGGGCGATACGATAAGTGCGATCGGTAATCATGGTAGACATAGTACACTCCTTGTACGACAGATATTAATAGGTAAAGGCGACGCTATATTTGGCCTCTATATCATTATTATTAAACCTAGCTCTTATTTAGTCATAGTTTGCTGAGGGCGTCAATGGAGATAATTTTTATTAACAACTTATGAACGTTGCGTCATAGATACCTCGTTATTGTTTATAAATAAAAAAGCCACCAATCGCTTGATTGGAGGCTCTTTTTAAAATGCTAAAATATTGCAAAGCTAATACAGTCTAAAAATTACACACGCTCAATAATCGTCGCGATACCTTGACCAAGACCGATACACATGGTTGCTAGACCAATTTCAGTATCTGACTGCTCCATGGCGTTTAACAAGGTAACGGTGATACGAGCACCTGAACAGCCTAGTGGATGACCTAGTGCAATCGCGCCACCATTGATATTGACGATGTCTTGCTTGTCCGACAAGTTCAAGGCTTTAAGTACTGACAAGCCTTGCGCTGCAAACGCTTCGTTTAGCTCGATGGTTTGCATATCATCGATGCTCATGCCAGCGCGCTTAAGTGCTTTTTGGGTAGCAGGTACAGGACCGTAACCCATGATAGCGGCATCACAACCAGCAACAGCCATGCTACGAATACGAGCACGAGGCTTAAGACCTAAGTCTTTGGCTTTTTGTGCGCTCATGACTAACATTGCTGACGCACCGTCAGATAATGCAGATGAGGTCGCAGCAGTGACCGTACCGCCTTTAGGATCAAAGGCTGGACGTAACTTTTGCATTTGCTCCATCGTTGCATCTGGACGAATCACTTCATCAACGGTACATAGTTGCAAGCGACCAGCAGCATCATGACCTTCGATACCGATGATTTCATTGTCAAAACGACCTTCAGTCGTTGCAGCCCATGCGCGGCGATGTGACTCAAGACCGAAAGCATCTTGCTCTTCACGAGTGATATTGTTCATACGACCTAGCATTTCAGCGGTCAAGCCCATCATGTTTGAGGCTTTTGCATAGTGCTTTGACGCTTCAGGGTTGAGATCAACGCCATGCATCATGCCAACGTGACCCATGTGCTCTACACCACCGATGATGAAAACTTCACCTTGGTTGGTCATGATTTGCGCGGCAGCAGTGTGTAGCGCCTGCATAGATGAACCACATAGACGGTTAACAGTTTGGCCGCCAGCAGTCTTTGGAATACCAGCCAGCAGACCGATATTACGACCGATATTCAAACCTTGCTCTAAAGTCTGGTTTACACAGCCCCAGATGATGTCTTCGACGTCGCGTGGGTCAAAGTCGTTACGCTCAACTAAGGCACGGACCAATTCAGCAGAAATGCTATCAGCGCGAACGTGGCGGAACATACCGTTTTTAGATTTACCCATTGCTGAGCGTACGCCATCTACGATGACCACGTCTTTTGGACTTAAAGTTGTCATACTATCTTCCTTTTCAATTTTTATTGTCAGTGGCAATACCTTAATGCTCGTCATATTTGATGTAAAAGATTATTGATAATAAATAAACCATCAATAACCTTATCAAGCATGGGTACAGCACTTCATCCTAGTAATGACCGACCATTACGCAGTGGCGTAAAAAGTCTCGCCTGCGGCTGCCATATCGCGAATCTTTTGCGGCGCTTCATAGGCTTTACCAAGGTGCGCATATTTTTCGCATAGCGCCAAATAGTTATCTAGACCCATTTGGTCGATATAACGGCAAGGGCCACCACGGAACGGCGGGAAACCAACGCCCATAATCATCGCCATATCGGCTTCAGATGGTGTGCTGACGATGTTGTCTTCTAGGCAACGTACGGTTTCATTACAGAACGCCAGCATAGTGCGGTCGATGATGGTTTGATCATCGAAGGTTTGCTTATCGCTATCCGTTGTGGTTTTTAGTAGCTCATAAGTCGCTTCATCCGCCACTTTCTTTGGCTTACCGCGTTTGTCAGTCTCATACTTATAGAAACCAACGCCGTTTTTCTGACCTAAACGATTGTTTTCATATAAATGCTCAATCGCGCCTTTATAATCAGGCTTCATGCGGTCAGGGAAACCTTCTGCCATCACTTCTGCGCCGTGTACGCCCGTATCTAAACCAACCACGTCGATTAGATAAGCAGGACCCATTGGCCAGCCGAATTTTTCCATGACTTTATCGACATGAGCAAAATCCGCACCTTGCTTAAGCAGCAAGTCAAAAGCACCAAAGTATGGAAACAACACACGGTTGACCAAGAAACCTGGGCAGTCATTGACGACAACCGGCACTTTGCCCATTTTAGACGCTAGCGCAACTGTAGTTGCAATCGCTTCTTCTGATGATTTTTCACCGCGGATAACTTCGACGAGTGGCATACGATGTACTGGGTTAAAGAAATGCATACCGACGAAGTTTTCTGGACGCTCAAGTGCTTCTGCTAAATAAGTAATAGAAATCGTCGAGGTGTTTGACGCTAGGATACAATCGTCTTTAACCAAACCTTCAACTTCTTTAAGTACCGCACGCTTCACGTTTGGATTTTCTACGACTGCTTCGATAACGATATCAGTCTCTGCAAAATCACCATAGTTCAAAGTTGGACGGATACGGCTTAAGGTTTCACCCATTTTCGCTGGGGTCATCTTTTTGCGTTCGACCATTTTACCAAGTAGCTTGCTAGCTTCGCCCATACCAAGGTCTAATTGCTCAGACTTGATATCTTTCATGATGATTGGCAAGCCTTTGCTCGCTGCCTGATACGCGATACCGCCGCCCATGATACCGGCGCCTAGTACGGCTGCTTCAGTAATTTCATGTGCTTTTTTGCTGTGCTGCTTGGCAAGTTTTTTGACCAATTGATCGTTTAAGAACAGACCGACCAAGCTTTCTGCTTGTGGGGTTTTCGCCGCTTTGGCAAAACCAGCCGCTTCGACTTCGATTGCTTTATCACGTGGCAAATTGACGTGTTTTTCAATGGTTTCGATAGCGATTGCTGGCGCTGGGTACTGCTTAGGATTGGCTTTGGCAAAGATCATACCTTTGGCACTGTTAAACGCCATCGCTTGCTCAAGCTGGTTTAGCTTTACAGGATTCAGCTTCTCTTCACGCTTCGCTTGCCAATCAAGCTCACCTGAGATACATTTTTTGACTAGGTCAATGGCGGCATCTTGCAAGTCATCGGCAGGAACAGTCGCATCGACTAGGCCTAATTTTAGCGCATCAAGTGGTTTTTTTGGCGTACCAGTGGCAATCAATTCAAGCGCATTGTCGATACCAATCACACGCGTACTACGCACCGTACCACCAAAACCTGGGAAGATACCGAGCTGGGTTTCTGGTAGACCGATAATGGCTTTGTCGCTCATGACACGGTATTCACAAACCAAGGTCATCTCACAACCACCGCCAAGCGCTGCGCCATTGATGGCCGCTACTTTTGGAAATGGCAGGTCTTCAAAGCGGTTGAAAGCGTCATTGATATTAACGACCCAATCTTTGATTTCGTTTTCTGGATTCTTAAATGAACCGACGAATTCTGTTATGTCCGCCCCAGCGATAAATACACCTTTGCTTGAGGTGACGATTAAGCCTTTCACGTCATCCGCTTTTTCTAGCGCTGTCACAACTTCAGCAAATTGCTTATTGGTTTCAGCATCAAACTTGTTCACGCTCTCATTTTCGGCGTTGTATTGCATGTTGGCGATGCCATCCTCTAGCATTGTCACCGTAATGCGATTTCCTTGGTATACCATTTGAAACTCCTTGCTATATAACGAAAGCTACGTTTTAAAATTAAAAGCTTTAAAATTAAAGGTCATAGTCAGTTATTGTTAGTAAAACGAGTAATAACACTGCCAACATACTGCTTTAAAAGTCAGTATATGAGCAGTGCAGATGTCTTTATTATCCAGCGCTCATGTTTGTATTCATTTTTTGCAACGCTATCAGGTAATAGCAAATATGAATACGGCGCTTCATTTATATACGTTTGTTACCGGTACTGATGTTATAAACACTGACTGAACATTGAGATGATCAGTCACTTAAATCAGGCTAAAAACCTATGCGCTAAGTGCCAGACCATTTTCACGCCAATTAGTGTAGGGGATTATGCCCCCGACTGTCACAAGCTAATACCATACTCGCAAGTCACTCTTAAGTCGACACCAACCCTTTACCTTGCGGCCAAGGTGCTTTAGGTGTCCGCCTGTATACTGAGATTTAAGATAAGAATTAGCCTTTATTATCAAAACACATCTAACCGTCAAGTTAAATCAATAATAGGTAACAAGGGTTTGTTGCATATTACACCTATTCAACGGGCTTTTTTACGCCAATTTTTAACATTAAACCGCCAAAAATATGTCATTGATAATACTCGTAGCATAAGGAATATAATCTATCATGCTACACTAGCGCTATTTTTATTATTCACCTGATTAATGGTTGGATTATGACTGTTTCCCCTGCTTCTACTTCTATGCCAAGCCCTATGTCTTCAACAACGGCTTCAAACACTGTTTCAACAACGGTACCTTTTGCGAGCTTTAATAATAATACTGAGCAATTTCATAGCGCCGTGCGCGCGCAACTGGCGCAAGATATCGAGATGCTATTTGCTTACGCTGAGCTGCCAAGTCCGCTGCTTGATGCCTGCCGTTATGTGATGACAGGTACTGGTAAATTGGTACGGCCGTTATTGGTCGCCAGCGCCTTTGATAGTGTCAATCGAAGCAATGCGAATGACGACGTTAATAAGGCTGATGAATATGTTGATAAAAGCACGGATAAAGAAGCTAAGCAAATTCAGCAAAATAGCGATTTAGAATCACTACTAGAAAACGACTCCGATTATGATATGGCGCGCCGTGCAGCATTGGCGGTAGAGCTGTTGCATACCTATTCATTGGTGCATGATGACTTGCCATGTATGGACGACGATGAGCTGCGCCGTGGTCAGCCAACTGCCCATATCGTCTTTGCAGAATCGACCGCCCTGCTCGCCGGTGACGTGCTACAAACGCTTGCTTTTGAAGTACTAACCGCTGATCTGCCAACCTTTGCGCCCTATGACTCTGCTATCGCAAGCCAGCTGATCGCGATATTCGCGCCGCGTGCCAGACGCATGGTTGCTGGGCAAATGCTCGACCTCAATGCCGAAGCCAGCACTGATATCACGCAAAGTGATTTAGAAGCCATCCACCGTGACAAAACAGGTGCGTTGATTGAAGCGGCGATGCTCATGGGCGGCATCTGTGCAGGTGCGACGGCGCCGCAGCGTATTGCTTTGCAAGATTGCGCCCAGCATATTGGTCTGGCTTTTCAAGTCCAAGACGATATCTTAGATGTGACCACCAGCACCGATACCCTCGGCAAACCTGCGGGCAGCGATGAAAAGTTAGACAAATCTACCTATGTGAAACTGATGGGCGTCGAGCAAGCGACCCACTATGCGCAATCGCTATTTAATGACGGCCGCGCAGCGCTTAATCGTGAATTAAATAGTCGTGAGTTAAGCGCTAATAAGGACACCAACGCCTTATTGGCACTCATTGAATGGCTATGGTCACGTAAAAAATAAGCTCAGCAATAAACATTAAAAACGATAAAGGGTGGTCAACATGGAAAGTACCCCTACTCAGCGTATCTACCTCGGCACGGGCGGCTATAGCGATACCGATCTGCTTGGTACGCTGTACCCAACTGGCACCAAAAAGACCGACTTCTTACGCGAATACGCCAAGCAATACGGCGCGGTCGAGATTAATAGCACTTTTTACGCACCCATCGGACAAAAAGCCTTTGCTGGTATGGTTGATAAAGCCTACGTGCAAGCAGACAGTGAATTGAAATTTGCCGTCAAGCTGCATCAAGACTTTACTCATGCACGCAAGGGCACAAGCGAGCATGCGCAAGCTTTTATTACTGCCCTTACACCACTTATCGAAGCCAATGCTCTCGCGCCATTACTACTGCAATTCCCACACGGCTTTGATCGTACTCGCGAGCATCGTCTTTATTTAGCAAATCTTGTGAGTTGGTTTAAAGACTATCCGTTAGCGGTTGAGTTTCGTCATAATGGCTGGCACACGCCGCAAGTGGTCGATAGCTTTATCGAGCAAGGGCTAATTTGGTGTAGCGTCGATTATCCTAAAGTCAGCGGCCTACCGCCGTCACGGCTGATATTTACCGAGCGCACAGGCTATCTGCGCATGCATGGTAATAATCTAAACTGGTGGGATGCGATGAGTGCCAGCGATCGGCATGATTATCGCTACTCTGAGGCTGAAATGAACGATTGGGCGCAAGCGATTGCCAATCAGCGTCAGCACTTTGATACGCTTTATATCTTCTTTCAAAATACCGTCAACGCGCATGCTTTTTATAATATTGCGATGTTACGTGAAGCGTTAGGTAAGTTTGGGTTTGAGGTGATCTGAACAAGTTGAATGTTAAAACGTGGCGTGTCCCCTACATACCAACGATTGTTTTAACCTTTGTTTTATATGAATAGCAGAAGGCCCTTAAGATATAGGGTATTTAGTTTGAGAATTTGCTTTTATAAATGGTGCGCAGGGCACACCCTACAGAAACTAATTTTTGATAACAGTAAACCAAAAAAAGGACGCCTCTCAGCGTCCCCTTTTCTACTTATAAAGTAAATCAAATACTTAATGACTACAGATTATTTCTCAACACCCGCATCTTGACCTTTATATTTTGCATTTGCGTAGTCCCAGTTTACGAGCTTGTCTAGGAACGTATCTACATAGTCAGGACGACGGTTACGATAATCGATGTAGTAAGCGTGCTCCCATACGTCACAAGTCAATACCGCGACTTGGTCATGTGCAAGTGGCGTATCAGCGTTAGCTGTTTTGGCGATAGACAATTTGCCACCGACTTTATCAGCCACTAGCCATGCCCAACCTGAACCGAACTGAGTCAATGCTGCGTTTTTGAACTCTTCGCGGAACTTGTCATAGCTACCAAAATCTTCTTCGATTTTCGCTTTCAAATCACCAGTAGGTTCGCCGCCACCATTGTCAGGCGTCATGCAGTTCCAATAGAACGTATGGTTCCATACTTGCGCTGCTTGGTTAAACATGGTTTTTTTGCTGTCATCTTTCGCAGTCGCTACGATGATTTCTGGCAATGTTTTGTCTTCTAGACCAGAACCCGGTAGCAATTCATTTAGCTTATTTACATAAGCGGCATGGTGCTTATCATGATGGTATTCTAGCGTCTCAGCACTGATATGTGGCTCGAGCGCGTCTTTTGCATAAGGTAGGTCTGGTAAAGTAATATTTGACATAGTTATTTTATCCTTGCTGGTTTAGCCATTAGTATTAGGTATAGCTTAAATCAACGCTATAAATTATCGGACTAAATTGGCTTAGTTTATTGTTAGTGAAAGTCATTACTCAATATGCTGTACATATTGCGGTAAACCTAAAAGGCTTGCATGCTAAAATTATCTTAAGCGCGCATCACTTATTAGTTAATGTACTTATAAATATATAATGGGCAAAAACCATGATAGATATTTATAAGAATTATTAACTAAAAGTTCACAAGCTATAAGATATAATTCACTGTAGCTTGTCGCCTATTATAGCAAGAGTGGTGACAAATATCAGTTACCAAATGTTATGAATCAACGATTCGTTATGCTAATTGGTAATTTAGCTCATGCTAGCCTAGAATATAGCAGTATCAGTGAATCAATGACGGACAGAGAATATGACACAAGCCAGCAGCGCAAACCTGACTCTACAAGAGCATTTAACGCAAACAAAGCTTGCCAATCAATGGATGCTTGCCAGTAATAATAAAGGCAAACTTGCGGAGTTTAAACGCTTATTTGCAGCGGCAGATTTGGCTGTGACGATTGTGCCGCAAGGTCAGCTTGATATCGATGATGCCATCGAGGACGGTTTAAGCTTCGTTGAGAATGCCATTATCAAAGCGCGGCATGCCAGCCGAGCAAGTGGCCTACCGGCGATTGCGGATGATTCAGGACTTTGTGTGCCCGTATTGGGCAATGCGCCCGGTATCTACTCTGCCCGCTATGCCGGCGAGCATGGCAATGACGCCAAAAATAACGCCAAGCTTATCGCTGATCTGCAGCCTATTCGTGCAGCCAAGCCAGATAGCCCTATCAAAGGCATGTTTGTGTGTATACTCGCCATGGTACGCCATGCCGATGACCCACTACCGATTATCGCTCAAGGTTTATGGCACGGCGAGATTTTAGATGCGCCGCATGGTGATGGTGGTTTTGGTTACGATCCGCTATTTTGGTTGCCAGAATTACAAAGGACGGCGGCAAGTCTCAGCGCTGCGGACAAAAACAGCATCAGTCATCGTGGTCAGGCCATTGAGCAGTTATTGGCGCAATTGCCGCTATAAGCGTATTTATAATAAGTAGGCTATTACAATGATAGCTAAACCTATAAATCCTCGACGGGGCGATTAAACAGATAATTTTTACTTTAATAAACAGATAGATTATACTGTTCTACTTTTAAAATTTTGTTGAAAGCCGTTATTTGTCTGTATAATTGAGCAAAAAGCGTTATTATGCGGGCGATTAGCAGTTAATATTGATATCTGAGAGCGTTTATTTAGAATAAAGCGTTTCATATTTTTGTGTCGGCAGCGATTGCTACGCTCACAGATTGCGAAATCGCGCGCTAGCAATATCCCCTATTTATTCCAACGGCAACCAGTAGCACACGCGTATTTTGCAGCCTGGTTGTCTATTTCTATTTAATCCTAAAGGTGTAACGAACATGGCTACAGATTTACAAGTCACAACCAACAAGCTGTCTAACAAAGAAACTCAGCTAACGGTTAAAGTACCCGTTGAAAAAATTCAAAACAAAGTTGAAGGCCGTATCAGCCAAGTGGCGAAAACCGCCAAGATTGACGGTTTCCGTAAAGGTAAAGTACCGATGTCGCATATCCGTTCACAGTACGGTGCCGGCATTCAGCAAGAAGTCATCAACGATGTGATCCGTGATACCGTATTTGAAGCGATCAAATCTGAAGATATCCGTGCTGTTGGCATGCCAAACATCGACGACGTCAAACTTGAAGACGACTTCTTGGTTTATCAAGCGACTGTTGAAATCTTCCCAGAAATCGATGTCCAAGGTATCGATGAAATCGAAGTTGAGCGTCACACAGCGACCGTCAGCGACGAAGACGTTGACACCATGATCGAAAACTTACAAAAGCAGCGTCAAGAGTTCGTTGAGAAAAAAGGTAAAGCGGCCAAAGACAACCAAGTGACCTTTGACTTTGAAGGTTCAATCGACGGCGAAAAATTCGAAGGCGGCTCTGCTGAAGACTTCAAGTTGGTTATCGGTAGCAATCAGATGATTCCAGGCTTTGAAGATGGTATCAAAGGTATGAAAGCGGGCGAAGAAAAAGTCATCGACGTCACCTTCCCAGAAGATTACCAAGCTGAGAACTTGGCTGGCAAAGAAGCACAATTTAAAATCAACGTAAAATTGGTTGAAAAATCAAAACTCCCTGAAATCGACGACGAGTTCCTTGAGCTATTCGGCGTGAAAGAAGGCGGCGTTGAGAAATTAAAAGAAGACGTACGTAAAAACATGGAACGCGAAATCAAAAATGCCGCGCGTAGCCAAGTAAAACAAGCGACCTTTGACGCACTATTAGAAAAGAACGAGTTTGACGTACCAAACGCCATGCTAGAGCAAGAAATCGATCGTCAACGCAACATGATGATGCAACGTTTTTCTCAGCAGTTCGGCGCCAATGCAGATAGCTTCGATAAAGACATGCTGCCAAATGAGCTGTTTGAAGAGCAAGCGCTACGTGCTGCCCGTCTTGGCATCATCGTTGCTCGCGTTATCGACACCAAAGGCTTAGAAGTCGACCAAGAGCGTGTTGAAAGCTTTATCAAAGAAGCCGCTGAAAACTACGAAGACCCAGCGGAAGTCATCGAATACTACACCAATGACAAGCAGCAACGCGCTAACATTGAGTCAGTAGTGCTAGAAGACCAAGTGGTTGATTATCTAATCGAGCAAGGCAAAGTAACGGACAAAGAAGTGAGCTACCAAGACCTACTAGCCGCTCAGCAGCAACAAGCCATGTAATCATGTAATCTAGCGCTTTGCCAGTCAATACGGACTGGTTTAATACCTAGCATTACCAAAAATGCCCTGACACCTTTGTTAGGGCATTTTTATTGCCCGTTTATAAACTACTGTCTTAATATAGTGAGTGAAAAGTAATACTGATACATCACACACTGCTGATATCAATTTTTCTTGCTTGCTGTGCCTGCGCAGACAGAGGCTACAAAAAATTTATATCAGCAATACCGTAGCGTGTTTAGAATATTTTGAATATAGCATTTTTTATAAACAGATTATTCATGCTGCCCTTGATAAGTGCGCACAGACGCCTTATTAATAGGGAGTCGTTTATCATTTGTCACATTAAAGCGTTATTATTGCTGTGATAAAAAAGTTACCATTGGCTCACTTATTTCTAGCGGCGACCATTATTTATTAGCCACTATTTTAGCAGGCAGAGCCAATCTGCTTGATTGAGTATATTTTGGCGCCGGATTAATTTAATAAAATAAAATGTATGCGCGAATAGGTTTTATTTTCTAGTAGGTTTTATTACCAAGCGATAATGTTTACAATGATAATCATCAATAACAATGTAGCCAACAGCTAGCTTCTATTTTTTATTTTATGGACTTATAAACAGGACATCTTTATGACAGATTATGATCGCATCATTGCTAACCCGCATTTTGATATGTTGATGAGTGCGCATGACAATGTACAAAGCACGACTCAAGCCGCATTGGTTCCAATGGTGGTTGAGCAATCAGCGCGCGGTGAACGCTCGTTTGATATTTTCTCACGCCTATTACGTGAGCGCGTTATCTTTTTGACCGGTCAAGTTGAAGACCACATGGCCAATCTTATCGTCGCCCAGCTATTATTTTTAGAAGCCGAAAACCCTGATAAAGACATTCATTTATATATCAACTCGCCAGGCGGTTCAGTGAGTGCTGGTTTGGCTATTTTTGATACCATGAACTTTATCAAACCTGAAGTCTCAACCATTTGTATGGGCGGCGCGTATAGCATGGGCTCATTCTTACTGGCAGCGGGCGAAAAAGGCAAACGTTATGCCCTAGCCAACTCGCGCGTGATGATTCACCAGCCTTCAGGTGGTGCGCAAGGTCAAGCAACCGATATCGAAATCAATGCGCGTGAAATTCTAAAAACCCGTGCTCGTTTGAACGAGATTTTAGCTGAGCGTACCGGTCAACCGGTTGAAAAAATCGAAAAAGACGTTGAGCGTGACTATTGGTTAGATGCTAAAGAGGCCAAAGAATACGGCTTGGTTGACGAAGTATTAGAGCGTCGCCCTGATTCTTTATAAGCTTTAATTTCTTTATAAGCTTTGATAATAGACGTTTAAAGGACTTTAAAACATCAGTGGCCTAAATGCGCTAAGATAAGTGAGAATATATCCATTGCCCTACGCTTTGGCGCTGATGTCCATAATCAAAACATTGATAAGCATTAAATTTTAGGAGTGCCTGTATATGGCAGAAGATAACACCCCGCATTGTTCGTTTTGCGGCAAAGAAAAAAGTGAAGTAAAGCAGCTGATTGCCGCTGACGACGCCAATATCTGTAATGAATGTATCGAGCTATGTACGGACCTGATTGCTGATAGCGCCGAAGATGGCGACGACGACAGTGACATTGATACCTCTTGGGTCAATAAAAAACTACCAACGCCAAAAGAGCTGCGTGCCAAGCTTGATGAATATGTCATCGGCCAAGATGCGGCGAAAAAAGCCTTAGCGGTCGCAGTTTATAACCATTATAAACGCCTAAAAGTCAGCCAAACGTTGGCTAGAGATAGCAAAAAAGCCAAAATCGGTGCTGATGACGCCATGGTTGAGTTGGCAAAAAGTAATATCTTGCTGATTGGCCCAACGGGTTCTGGTAAAACCTTGCTTGCGCAAACACTCGCACGCTTACTTGATGTGCCGTTTGCGATGGCAGATGCGACGACGTTAACGGAAGCCGGTTATGTCGGTGAAGATGTTGAAAACATCGTGCAAAAGCTCTTGCAAGCCTCCGACTATGATGTTAGCAAAGCTGAGCAAGGCATCATCTATATTGATGAGATTGATAAAATTAGTAAAAAAGGCGACAACCCTTCTATCACTCGCGACGTGTCGGGCGAAGGCGTACAGCAAGCGTTGCTGAAACTTATCGAAGGCACGGTTGCCGCTATCCCGCCACATGGTGGTCGTAAGCATCCACAGCAAGAGCTGATCCAAGTCGATACCAGCAATATCTTGATTATCGTTGGCGGTGCGTTTGCCGGTCTTGATAAAGTCATTCAGCAGCGTACGGAAAAAGGCGGTATTGGTTTTAACGCCGATGTCAGCTCAAAAGATGACAGCCGCCGCAGCTCAGATTTGCTGCAGCAAGTTGAGCCAGAAGATTTAATCAAATTTGGTCTCATTCCTGAATTGATTGGTCGTCTGCCTGTACTTGCAGCGCTACAAGAGCTTGATGAAGAAGCTTTGGTACAGATTTTGACAGAACCGAAAAACGCCTTGGTAAAACAGTATAAATATCTGTTTGAAATGGAAGGTGCTGAGATTGAGTTTACCAAAGAAGCGCTTGATGCGATTGCCAAAAAAGCCATGGAGCGTAAAACTGGTGCCCGTGGTCTGCGCTCTATCGTCGAAAACGCTCTGCTTGAAACCATGTACGAGCTGCCATCGATGAAAAATGCCAAAACGGTATTGGTTGACGAGCAAGTGATTAACGAAGGCAAAACCCCTAAAATTGCATAAGTGATGATTGGGTAAAAGCGCTTCATCAAGTTTGACGGGCTATATGCTTAACAGGCTATTGATTTAAAAAGCGTCTGATAGTTATTCAGGCGCTTTTTTATGTCTGTGTTTTATCATTATAATCTGTTTAAAAATGACAGCTGCGTTTATCAATCGATAGCAGCCACAGGGACAAATCATGCTAAGGTAAAGCGACTTTTATACGTTATCCTTATCGACCAACAAACTCTTCAAATCAATGATACAAAGGACTGTTTATCATGCTTAACCACGTTTCTAGCAATGTCTCAACTATAGCGAATTCACTGCGCCAATATCTACCTTTTACCTCGCAGCAAGACCACGATATTACCCCTTATTATGCCAATCATGTCGCCGCTATCACTGGCGCAGGTTCTGGCATGGGGCGCGAGCTTGCCCTGCATTTAGCAAAAATGGGCTGCCATCTGGCGTTATCGGATATCAATCCTGAACAATTGGCGCAGACCAAGGAGCTACTGGTCGGCTATGATGTCAAAGTTACCACTACCGTACTCGACGTCTCGGACAATAAAGCTGTCGAAGCGTGGGCGGACAGCGTGATGGCGGAACATGGTAAAGTGAATTTTATCTTTAATAATGCAGGCGTGGCGCTCTACTCAACGGTAGAAGGCAGCAGTATTGGCGAGCTTGAATGGGTAATGGATATCAATTTTTGGGGCGTGGTTTATGGCACCAAGGCGTTTTTACCTTTGATTAAAAACAGTGTCAAAGAAAGTGAAATTGATACTGGTAAAAAAGACAGCAAAGCACGCCATTTTAACGAGCATGGTCATATCATTAATATCTCAAGCCTGTTTGGTTTGACCGCGCAGCCGTCCCAATCTGCCTATAACGCCAGTAAATTTGCGGTGCGCGGCTTTACCGAAAGCTTGCGCCAAGAGCTAGACATTCAGCGCTGCGGCGTGTCGGCAACTTCTGTGCATCCCGGCGGTATCAAAACCAATATTGCCAATAGCGCACGCGGTAACGACAGTATCAGCGACCTCGGTATGCGTAGCGGTAGCAAAGCCATTCGTAGCTTTAATAAATTCTTAAAATTCGATGCCAGTAAAGCGGCTTGGATTATTTTACATGCCGCCGCCACCAACCAGCCACGCTGTTTAATTGGCAACGATGCCAAAATGATGGATGCCGTCCAGCGCGTATTCCCGTCTCGTTATGGTCAGGTACTCAATAATATCAACAAATTATCACGTAAATTAAAAGGCAAAAAACGCGCGAAAAGTGCCAACCGTAAAGCGGTATCTACTCATTAATATAGTGGCAAATACACGACGATAAGTTAAATTATTAAAGAAACATTCTTAGCAAAAAGCGCGTGAATACTTCGCTATTCACGCGCTTTTTTAGTAGAAAACAACATATAGTCAAAATATCCTAAAAACGCGACGGTATTGCTGATATATCGATATTACTTCCCACTCACTATAGATACTTTGGTTTGCGCTTCAGCTTTCTTTAACTTGGTTTGTCACGTTATGTTTTATTTTCAATTTAAAATAACTTTACGTATTTGTATTTGATACCATCATGTTACTGATTGATTACCCCGTAGTTTTTGATGAACAAAGTGGAGCGTATACGCAAAGTCATGCTGTCGTTTTTATCTAAACCACATCATAAGTGCTGCCATCATTGCTGCTAAATTGACACATCGATAGATTTTTATATATTATACCCCACTCTCAACTTCGAAAGTGATTGAAAAAAGAAGAGCACCTCACTAATCTATTGTTTTCGACCAAGAATACAA
>NZ_VKLR01000023.1:0-48454 GCF_007280595.1 Psychrobacter sp. YGAH215
TAAAAACTTTGATGCTAGCGCATCTAGGTCTTTTTTTCACCTCACATTTGGTATTGCACTTCATTTGTTAATCTAAGAAATTAATAGCGATTAGTTAAATTAAGAAAAATTGAGTAACCTTGGGTTTATGCCTTTGTTAAAGTGTAGACAAAATAATTTAGGCAATAAAAAAAGGTTGCCGTATAGTATACCGCAACCTTTTTAGAAAATCAGAATAGTGCTAAGTAGCTCGTTAAAGGTTAGTCAGCTACTTAATTAGGTGACGCAATTATTTACCCAACTTGTGCTTAGCAACGCCGATCCAATGATTGGCAAACTGCTGCGCTTTATAGGCGTAAGGCTTGGCTTGTTGAATATAAGGTTTGTACTGTTCTGGCACCGCTGGCACGATATGTTTGGCAAGCTTATTGAACCACATCATGAGGCTATAGTCGCCCTCGATGCTCAAATTGCCTTCTTGCACGGCAGTCATAAAAGCGGGCAGGCTGCCTTTGGTCAATAGCTTAACGCCAGTCATCGAGTCTTTAAAATTAATCGTCAAATCAGCGTCTTTGGCATGACCGCTATGTTGACTAAATTGACCATTATCAAAGCTATAGTAACGCGCAATATCAGCGTCAGTGCTGGCAAGCTCGATAGTGACTTTGCGATCAGCAAACAGCGCTTTAACGTCTTCATCTTCGCTATCAGCGAGCATCGATAAACGATAACCAATCACCGCTAATAACACATCTAATGGGTCAGACTTAATATCTAATACAGGAACAGTAAACATAATCGAACTCCTAAACAACCTAAAGAATGAGAAATGAAACGCAAAATAATGCGTACTTTATAACAATTTTTATGACAAATATATAATTAGATTATAAACGATTGAACAGATAATAAGTTTCCATTCTTTAGGGTTTACGTAGAGTGCCTTAAGTATCTTGTAACATTCGATGACAGCCGTATGATAGGGACAAGCTTAGTAAATGACTGAATTAGTAAAAGCGCGGTTGATAGTCATCATCATAAACGGGCGTGTGTTCAATATAGCGGGCGGCTTGTAGCTCGCGCTGCTGATGTACAGTGCGGCTGACGTCTTCGTAACGCAAAGCTCTATAGAGTACCCAACCTATCAAAGGCAACCAGCTAATACCCATCGCGACCACATAATTGTGCCATTCTGATAGTACCGACCAATAACTTAATAAGCTATAAATGGCTTCAACCGCCAACCAATACGCCATGCCACCAAACAGATACCACAGTAACCAACGCTGCGCTGATAAAGCCAGCGCAAGGACCAAGCCCATTAGCAGTCCAGTACCCAATATGGCACCTGCGCCCCATGTCTCACTGGCAAAAGTAGAAAATATGGTTAATAACATTGTTCATCTCGCTCTTTATCAGGTGAATTCCAACAGGGTCATTATGGAAGTTTGCGAGCTAAAGCTAAAGAGGCTAGCGACGACTTTGCGACAACAGCTGACGTTTGATTTTTTTAAACGATATTAAGGAAATACTGTGCAAATTCTGCCATTATTGCCAAGAAAATTACCAGCAAAAAAAGCGCCACAATCATGGGCGCTTTTTTGGAATCAAAGTGTTTTTTGAGGTCCATTTAACTTTAAGGACGAACGCCGCGGCGCCCCCACCATGATAGAGCGGTTACCAACACGGCTCCTAACAGCATCAAGCCTAACGTAGTTAGCCAATGAGCACCAGTAGGATACTGCCATGGCATGACATTGTTGATGGCATCGCTATTTAACGTACCGAGCGCATCGGTTTTCCATGGCCATACTTTCACCAGCGAGCCGGCGATAAAGCCTGTCAGCAAAGCAAGGGTTGCTTGATAATAGCGTGATAGCAACCATTTGAGCATACGCGTAAATAATAATAATCCCGTTGCCATGCCAGCTATGACGGTAAAAATAATACTAAAGTTTAGCGTATGCACCGCTTCGAGTACGGTGTCATAAGCGCCCATCAACAATAATATAAATGAGCCTGAGATACCGGGTAATATCATCGCACAGATGGCAATCGCACCTGCAAGGAACAAATAAGGTAAGCTTGGCGCGGTGGTCAATAACGGCAAGCTACTGATGACAACCGCGCTACCAGCCCCTAGCAAAAACAATACCACCCGTCCTATATTCCAGCGGGTAATCTCAGTCAATAAGATAAAGACTGTTGCCACCACCAAACCAAAAAAGAACGACCAAATCAGTAAAGGCTGATGGTCGAGTAAATGCTTAATAAATCCAGCTAACGTAGCAAAACTGGTGGCGATACCAAGTAGCAAGCACACCAAAAAAGTGGCATCGACTTGCTTCCATACGGCGACCAAGCCTTTAAGCCCGCCTTGTTGACGAAATATTTGCCAAAGATGAGGACCGACGCTACTCAAAGCATTAATCAAGCGCTCGTAAATCCCTGCAATTAGAGCAATCGTACCGCCAGAAACACCGGGTACAATGTCTGCTGCACCCATCGCAATGCCTTTGGCATAGACGCCAAATAGCTGCTTTGGACTGTCATTATAAATAGGGGTGCTTTCTTGAGTTAAAGGCGCATTATCTAGATGATGAGAGGATGACGGCGCATCTGGCCGCGGTGATTGTGATGCCGTCATGGACAGTCCTTTTTTATTTAACAAGATGAAAGTAAGATGAATAGGGTAAAAGAGATGTAGATATAAAAAAGCTTCAACCATAAAAGCTAGGCTAAAGACAAATCCTTAACCTAGCTAATTTTTTAGAATGGTTAAGCGTTATTTAGTACGGGCAAAGGCTGGATAGCCAAGCGCATAAAGCACGCCTTCAAGCCCTGTGACATTGACGGCAGCGTCCGCACGCGCTTGAACGATGGGTTTGGCATTAAACGCCACGCCCAAATCCGCTAGCGCCATCATCGGTAAGTCATTGGCACCATCGCCGACGCAAACCACTTGCGACATATCAATACCCAAGCGCTCGGCGGTATGTTCAGCAATCGCCGCTTTTTTGGCGCCATTAATAATCGGCAGTTGCACATGACCGGTCACTTCGCCGTCTTCGATATCTAGCGCATTGGCGTGCACTTCATCGATGCCTAGTTGCTCAGCGATATAA
Source organism: Psychrobacter sp. YGAH215 (assembly GCF_007280595.1). NCBI lineage: Bacteria > Pseudomonadati > Pseudomonadota > Gammaproteobacteria > Moraxellales > Moraxellaceae > Psychrobacter > Psychrobacter sp. YGAH215. The sequence continues at coordinate 3,105 of NZ_VKLR01000023.1, forward strand.
CGGGCAAAATAGGTAAAGCCGCCTGAGACCAAGACCGTATGATAACCCAGAGCTTTAAGGGCGCTGATAGTGGTCAGCGCGCCTGTTGATAAGGTTAAACGGCTACAAATATCATCGAGCACATCGGTCGATATGCCTTTTAATAAGGCCACGCGCTGTGCAAAGGATTCATCAAAATCCATCTCACCGCGCATCGCCGCTTCGGTAATGGCTGCAACTTGCTCGCCAATCCCTGCAGTTTTTGCCAGCTCAACGATGACTTCTTGCTCAATCAAGGTCGAATCCATATCAAAACAGGCCAGCTTATGGGTACGTAGCATATGACCGACCGACAAGATATGACAGTCGACCACATCTAAATGCTCGCTACCTATGGCAGTTTGCGAGTTTTTATAGTCTTCAATTAATTCGTGGCGCAGACGGGTGGTCAATTGGTCATCGATAATGTGCGCCGCTGCTGTCTTTTTAGCAGGGTGCATGAGAGTATCGGTGACGGGCACCAGCAGATAGCGGAACACTTGCACATCAATAAACGAGCGCTTGGCAAATGGCTGCGTGGTATCTATATCAGCAATCTCAATATCGACAAAATTGGCGTCGGCGTCTTCTGCGACAGTGACCAAGTGCCAGTTTGGCTGCTCATCGACCCAAGACTGCACATATTGATGAATATCGAGCGAAGATACATGCGTCGGCAATACCACAATCAAGGCAAACACGGGCAAGGATTGTAGCGCATCAAAATCATGTAGATTTGTGCCTTCAGGCAATAATGAGGCTACAGAATCGACCGCTTGTTGCCAAGCTTTGCTGTCTTTTGGTAACGAGTAAGATGTATTTTTTTGCATCGCTCAATTGTCCCTTGTATGCTGATATAAGATTGGGAATAATAGCAGCTTTAGTAGGCAGCGCCTATAGATGAGGTACAAAGTCTCACAGTCTGATAAAAACGCTTAGCATACCCAATTAACAGGCCTAAAAAGCGCCGCCGCATAGAAGAAAATTCTTACAATAAATTTATGCGATTCGCTAACGCCATAACCCTTACTATGATGATATAGTAGAGAAAATAAGCGCTCGATTTGTCGGTAAATGTATGAACCAAACATAATTGCACAACAAAACTGCTGTACGATGGCAAGGTCTTATCAATAGCATTGGTTTCAGTGTCATCTGTTTAGGTGCTATTTGTTTAAGTGCTATGCGTTTAAATACTGCAATACTATTGATTGATTGAGTGGCGGCGCTAGTAAATTAAGCAAAAAACAAATAGACAAATTAAGAGCGGCATACACTTCTAGAAAATGAGCCTTAGCCTCGTTTTTTTACTTCCATTTATCCAAAAAAGTTTACCATATCATGACGTATTTAGCGCCGCGGCAAGGGTTGTTTGCCATTATTCTTCTGGTTAGTTTTTGTTTGCAGACCCTATTATTGGTCATCAGTACCGATCAGCAGCTGAGCAATAGCCGTGCCCAAAAGGGCGAGCAAATGGTCGCTCAGCTCATCGATGAAGCGCGCTTATCTTTAGAAAATAAAGACCGCGTCAGCCTTAGCGTCATAGCCAATCGTTATACCAGCGAGCAGGACGTCACGCGCATTTTGATTAAAGACAATAATGGTGATGTCTTGGTGCCAGTCGGTAATGCACCGATGCAGCAAGGCGATACCATTAGCCAAATTGCCACCAAAGGCGATGCAGTCATCGGTAGCGTGGCCTTGACGCTCAAAGACATTAGCAAGGGTGAGATTATTGCCATGCAGTGGCCGTTTGTGATTGGCTCGATGCTGCTGCATTTATTGCTATGGCTGATTTATGGTTATATTGCGCGCCCAACCAAAGAGCAAATCAATGCGCTAAGCCGCGCTATTCAAGATTTGCATCGCGAGCAGTACAGACAGATTGATCAGCGCGAATTTGCGCGCGGTTATGAGCGCAACCTTGAGCGTGGCGATGAAACAGAAGGTGTGTCAACAGAATCCGCTAGTGCAGCCGCCAATGCCGCGGCTACCAGCCACAATCCAAATGCTGATAAATCAGACCTACCGCGTAAACTCGATATTCATAGTGCGGTCAATCAATACGTTAGAGGGCAGCAAGGTCAAAATCTTGAGCTTGATGCGACGCATGACACCACTGCACATGCTATGAGTAACGATGGGGCGGACAATCTAAAAGACCAAGTGACTGCTGGCAAAGATAACAATCATGACAGCCATAAGCCTAATGGCTCTAATGGCTCTAATGGCTCTAATGGTATGGCTCGGCTGTCTGCCAACCGGCCATTTGATAGTGTCAGCGTCCAGATAGTCTTTCATGATGAGTTCAATATGCTCGAGCGCTTAGCGCCGTCGCAGCGCCTGCCTTATTTGGCATTATGTACGCAGTTATTAAATCAAGCGGTGACCGAATTACTGAAGCAGCCATTATTGCTTGGGGTGAGCGCGATTAATGAGCCACACTTTGATGAAAGCGGCGCTTATGTGATGCTAAAGGCAGATAATAGCCATGCCAAAGTAGCATTGGCAGGGGTGATGCTCGCTAAGCTGTATCTCATGCTCAATAAAATTATCCACGATAAGCATATCGAGCTATCTAGATTTGCCTTACCAGCGAAAGCGGGTGTCAGTGACAATGCGCAAGTTGAGGCGATGAGTCATTTATTAGAGAGCGTCGGTAAAAAAGAGCAGATGCTTATTTTGCTACCAAATGCGGGCATTAAACAAATCAATCATCATGTGCAGCTCCAAAGCGTCATGCGCCCAACGACCGTTTATGAGCGCGAATGTGCGATATTCGATGGCGGTAATGATGCCATGATTCAGCGGCTGGCTGATGTACGTAATGCGGTATTGATGATTGAAGAGACAGAAGAGCAGGGGTAAATTTGTCACTTTAGACGTCAGTGAATCTATACAATTGCCTGTAAGATAAATGCTTGTGCGCTTATTAGCTTTGAGCATAACGTTGTCATAGTGATAAAAAGGATTGACAACGCTTGGGAGAGACTTTATAAGGCATATATATATTTATGTATTTTTAATACCTTTGCCGAAAAACGATAGGAGTTTGTCATGAGTGACGCTGATATTGATGACGATTTTGATGACGATTTTGTCGATGATGACGACGCCAAGATGGTGGAAGAGGCCGAAACCAGTGTGCGTACGCGCTTAAGCAGCCTTGAGAAACGCCGTTTGATTGATAACCTACTAGAAGAAAAACGTCTAGAAAAAGAGCTCAAAGACGATCTTGATGACATCGATAATTTTGATGAAGATGGCGATGACTGGGATGATGACGATATTTAACCCGTTATTTCTGTTTTAAGTTTGCCGCTTGATAATCAGGAAAAGTAGAGATAATGGCTATGTGTTAGCCGAAAGTTGTTAACTGGTTACACAGATAAGCAATCATCATGTTAAGTATATTGTGCTAAGCTGATTGTCAGAGGTTTTTAATAATATTAAATTGTTAAAAATGATGCTGCAATCAGCTCTTTTTATGTTGCCATACTCATGTATGGCGTACGCCGTAATCTAGCCGCCAAGGACTCCCTGCTATGAATAACCCACTCAGTTTCGATGAATTATTAGACTATTTGGACAATGATGAGAGCCAGTTCGTGCTTGATAGTGTTGCCACCCATGGTTTTTTGACCGCGACAGTTATTGGTCGTCCGTTGCCAAATTGGCTAGATGCGCTATTTGAAGGTCACGTCAGTGACATTCCTGCAAATGTGATTGACGGTATTCAGCGCTGGCGCGACTCGATTATGGCTGAGCTAAAAAACGAGACGCCGATCGAGCTACCCTTTGGTGAAGATGCGGGTGATGAAGAAGTGGCGGTCGATTTTTCAGAAGAGTCTGATATTGTTGCTTGGTCGATTGGTTTTGTCGATGCGATGTATGGCGATGAAGCCAGTGACTGGTTTGAAGATGAAGAAACGGCAGAAGATGTGGCGGTCTTAACCTTACCGATGATTGTGCTAAGCGGTATCGATGATGAAGATCCTGAGCTTGCCGAAATGCGCGCTGATGAAGATAAAATGGCGCAAATGGCCAATAGCATCGAAGGCAATTTAACCGAGCTGTTTTTATTGTTTCATACCAATGACTAGGATGGTTTGTTTCAACAATATTGATTGTTTATTATTCAGTGAAACCATACATATTCATTGAACCCATATAAGTCACTGATAAGGCTGTAGCATGACTGTGCAACTTTCCAACCTTGAGCACTTACCCAACTACCAGATTACCGAGCGCTTGGACGTTGTTTACGGTAGTACTGTGCGCTCAAAGCACGTGGGCAAAGACTTATTTGCTGGGCTAAAAAATATCGTTGGTGGTGAGCTGACGGCCTATACCGAGCTGTTAGAAGAGTCACGCCAAGAAGCGATCGATCGTATGGTCATCAAAGCAGAGGCCTTGGGTGCTGATGCTGTGGTAGGTCTGCGGTTTTCGACCTCTAGCATTGCCCAAGGCGCTTCTGAGCTGTTTGTCTATGGTACCGCGGTTAAAGCCGTGCCCATGCCGCAGCAGTCCGTCTCTTCGCCGTCATCTCATCAACCGCCCAGCAATCCTTCTGGTCCTACAGGTTTGCAAAATCACGACCAAGCAGCGCCGCAAAACCCCAACGTCGCCGCTGATGATTTGCCACGTTTCAATCCTTTTGGTTAATTAACCAGTAAAAAAAGCAGCAATGCTTTTTGACGCTCGAGACGGTCCATGAATAATTCTCTCACCCAAATGCTCATCAACTACGCGCCGCTTCTGGTACTGTTTGTGGTCGGCTGGTTTTTTGGCTCACGGCATGAGCGTCAGCACTTGGCACAATTAAAAATCGCTGAAAAAGAGCTTGGTCATATTGTCGTCTCGACCGAGCGCTTTTATGTACCCAAATTGGATGCTCATACTGAGGGTGAATTGGTACTTGGCAGCGTGGTGATTGCGCAAGATTATTTTAAAATGGTCATTGCTCGCGTTTTAAGTATCTTTGGTAAAAATCTTACCACTTATGAAACTTTGCTTGATCGCGCGCGCCGTGAAGCCGCCGTACGTATGCGTAGCCAAGCGCAGGCGAAAGGCTATAATCATATTTATGGCCTGCGTTTTGAAGTCAGTAATGTCAATCAGTTGGGCAGTATGGTCGAAGCCATTGCCTATGGTACCGCCGTCCATAGTTGTGAGAATTCTGATAAAGCCTCGATCCTTTAAAGTCATTTAACCCTAACCATATTAAACATTCTGGCAAGTCCTCTTATTTACTCTGACTAAAACCCTTTCTATTTCTACTCTATTCCCACATTTTACACTTGACTGATGAGTCGCTGAATAAAGCAAATATGTATGACATTTGCGCTATATACTCGCTATATGTTTTGCTGACTTTTATGCTATAAGCACTCTCATGAAAGCTATAGTGAGTGAAAAGTAATATCGATATATCAGCAATTCAGTATAACAATGAGTGATGGCCGTTGATGTTAAGCGTTAGCTGCTATTAACCAGCCTTAGCAAGGAATGCTAAGCAGGTATCACTTAATCATTAGCAGTTGATCTAGGAATAGGTCACATTTACAGGGATGTCATTATGGAAAGTTTGGCGCTAGTTACTTTAGTAAACTCAGTTATTATTCCTATTTGCTTGTTTTTAATCATGATGGGCATGGGCTTGACCCTCGTCACCAATGATTTTAAACGGGTGCTAAAATACCCCAAGGCTGTGGGTATAGGCTTGACCAATCAGCTGATACTACTGCCAATCATCGGCTTTGCCTTAGCCAATATCATGCCATTACGCCCAGAGTATGCCGTTGGCGTTATGCTGCTTGTGCTGTGTCCGGGCGGCACTACCTCAAACTTATTTACTTATTTGGCCAAAGGTGATGTGGCGCTGTCGGTGACGATGACCGCAATTGCCAGCGTTATCACGGTATTTACCATTCCAATTGTACTGAGCTTTTCGTTGATTTATTTTATGGGCAGCGGTAGTGCGTTTGAATTGCCCGTATTAAAAACGGTGCTTACTTTGGTGCTGCTAACGATTGTGCCTATTAGTATCGGCATGCTGATTAAGCGTTACGCGCCAAGAGTTGCCGATCGCTCACAAGTCTATGTGTCTCGCTTTGGCGTGCTGTTTTTAACATTTTTAGTGCTATTTTTGAGCTATGTGCAACGCGATATCATCGTCGATGCCTTTATCGCTACCGGCCCTGTGTCGATAATATTGAACCTTTTAACCATGGCGCTTGGCTATTATAGTAGCAAATGGTTTGGTCTAAACTTGGCGCAAAGAACGTCGGTCACGTTAGAAGTCGGGCTCCAAAACAGTACTTTATCGATATTTATGGCGTTGACACTATTATCAAACTACGATATGTCGATGATGCCAGCCATCTATACCTTGGTAATGTTCTTAACGGCAGGGATTTTGGTACGCATATTTAGCGCGCGACACAATAAACTGAGAAAATCTGAAATAGAAAGCAGTGTATTAGCCGCGCGCATGCTTTAACGCTAATGATTTAGACAGACGTTAAGCATCTATAGCCAATTCAATATAAAAGTGGTTCATTTAAAATAGCGCTCTGCTGGAATAAATTTTCCTCGCTTGCTGTGTGCTTCGCACTCCAGAGGCTTCGAAAAATTTATTCTAGCAGTCCTATAACATTTCTAAATGGAATTTACTATATATCACTCGTTCATAAAATCCCATAACAGGTTTAAATGCTTAAAATCTGTCATGGGAAATTAGCTTAAGGATTTTACTGCTAATTATTGTTAATAAGGTCGGCGGGTATTTATACGGCTGTTTATATTATTTTCTTCATCTGCTTTATCTGTGGCAGTTTCTTCTTTGACTTTAGCAATATCAAACAAGAAGGTACGGTTTTTTAGTACCGCGACAAATACCACCCCGCCAACGGTATTGCCAACCAATATCACCGCTAAAAATAGCAAATAGCGCGCTAAGCTGACGGTATTGCCATAAAGCAAAGCAGAAAATATCTCGATATTACCGACGATACTATGATGCAAACCTAAAAAGCCAATACTGCCCGTAATCAAGGTCACTAAAACAATGCGACTAAGGGTATCGCGCGCCGAGGTCACAAGCCAGGCGGTAACGCCCATCATCCAGCCTGCCAAGATGGCGCTACCAAATATCACCCACCATCTAAACCCTAAGATATGCTCGGCATAGGCATCGATGTCACTGACGCTAAACAGCTGCATATTTAAACCTAGTCCGATCATCAAAGCGGCAAATAAACAGCCACCAATGACGTTACCGGCGATGACAATGCCCCAAAGGCGTAGCAACTTATGTAAGGGTTCGATTTTGTTGAGAACGGGCAGGCTCAGCAGTGAGGTTTGTTCGGTAAATAAAAGTGATTGACCGATGACGACAATAATAAAGCCAATCGGATAAAATAGGGAAGCGAGGACGATCGCGTAATGACTGGGGAGCACGCCACTCAAAAGCGCAAAAGCAGATAAAATCATAAAGAAGCTGATACCAATCTCAAGCCCTGCGGTAAAAGCACTGGTAAATAACGAGCCAAGCGAGCGCTCAAAGGTTTCTCTGGCATCCATCACCTGCTCAACCAAGATACTGGCATAGCTTTTTGCTTGGCTGAAATTATCATCGTTGGCGACTTTTTTGATGGTCTCTTTGTCTTCTTCGCTAATATCCTCAGAGAAATCTTCGTCCTCTAAGTTTTCTGCGGTATCGGAGTCGCTCTGCGCCTCAGTATCGCCTTCTACTTTATCTTCAACGCTGTTTTCTTCAGCAGCTATAGAGCGTACATCCTCTCTTTTTTCAGCTTTAAAGTGGCTGCTATTGCTACTATTATTGTTATCGTTGTGCTCGCCATCTTTAGACACGGTCGGCTCGCTATTTATCAGATTATTATTTTAGGATAAAGACGCCATTTATCATGCTATACGATAGCTATATAAGTTCTCGCATGACCCATATTTTATAACACGACTAGGATTTATTTTGTGGGAAGTTCAGCTGATTGCGGTTGTTTATTGGTATTTGCTGGTGTTAGTGGCGCAATGACGCGCTGTAAGGCTGATTAATTACCTTAGCATCTAACAAAATCTGCCCATCTGCGTTAAAATCACTCTATTAATTACTTTCCCTATTTTTCGATAACTTTGTTTGACCACCTTCATTTTTAATAAAAGACCATTCTATTATGAGTACTCCTAATACCCCTGACTATCCCAAGAGCAACACCAAAACCAACCTGACCCAATCGATTCAGGCCGCCTTAAGCCAATTAGAGAACGCCTACAATCCAAGCGATGTCGAAGCAGGCATGTATCAAGGCTGGGAAGATAGCGGTTATTTTAAGCCAAGTTTTGATAAAGACGAGTCATTTTCTATTGCCTTGCCGCCACCAAACGTCACCGGTTCACTGCATATGGGTCATGGCTTTAACAATGCCATCATGGATGCGCTGACCCGTTATCATCGCATGGATGGTGATAATACCCTTTGGCAACCGGGCACCGATCACGCCGGTATCGCCACCCAAATGGTCGTTGAGCGTCGTTTGGAGGCGCAAGGTTTGAAGCGCCGTGATATGACGCGCGAAGATTTCATCGATAAAGTGTGGGAGTGGAAAGAAGAGTCGGGCGGCAATATCACCACGCAGATTCGCCGCCTTGGTAGCTCGGTTGATTGGTCGCGAGAGCGCTTTACCATGGACGATGGTTTATCCAATGCGGTCAAAGAAGTGTTCGTTCGTCTATATGATGATGGGCTTATTTATCGTGGAAAGCGTTTGGTCAACTGGGATCCAAAATTTCAAACCGCGCTATCAGATTTAGAAGTTGAAAACGTCGATGAAAAGGGCAGCTTGTGGCATTTCCGCTACCATTTCACCGATAAAGACTTAACGACCCAAGATGGTAAAAACTATCTGGTCGTCGCCACCACGCGCCCTGAAACCTTGCTTGGTGATACTGCCGTTGCCGTCAATCCAAAGGACGAGCGTTACGCGCATTTGATTGGCAAAACCATTACCTTGCCAATCACTGGTCGCATTGTTCCTATCGTTGCCGATGATTATGTTGATATCGAATTTGGTACCGGCTGCGTAAAAATTACCCCAGCCCATGATTTTAACGATTATGAATTGGGTCGTCGTCATAATTTACCATTGATTAATATCCTTGATGAGCGCGCTAACATTTTGCCAGCGATGGAAGTTTATCCTGACCTACAAACACGTGAGCCAACATTAGAAACCACGCCAAGTGAATATGCAGGACTTGAGCGTTTCGCGGCGCGTAAATTCCTTGTTGAGCAAGCGGGCGAGCAGGGCTGGCTAGAGGATATCGAAGACTACGCACTCAAAGCCCCACGTGCTGAGCGTGGCGGCACCATTGTTGAGCCATGGTTGACCGATCAATGGTACGTAGCAGTGAGTAAGCTTGCCAAACCCGCGATTGATGCGGTAGAAGATGGCCGAATTGAGTTCGTTCCTGCGCAATATAAAAATATGTATATGGCGTGGATGACGGACTTGCAGGACTGGTGTATCAGCCGTCAGCTATGGTGGGGACACCGCATTCCTGCATGGTATGACGACGCGAATGGCGAGATTTATGTTGCCCGTGATGAAGCGGAAGTTCGCACTAAATATAATCTAAGCGACGATGTTAAATTGCGCCAAGACGATGATGTGCTTGATACCTGGTTTAGCTCGGGTTTGTGGACGTTTAGTACGCTTGACTGGGCAGACCCGAACGCTGATCCGCGCGTACTAAAAACCTTTCACCCAACCAGCGTGTTGGTGACTGGCTTTGACATTATCTTCTTTTGGGTCGCACGCATGATCATGATGACTATGCATTTTGTGAAAAACGAAGACGGCACGCCGCAAGTACCGTTTAAGACTGTTTATGTGCATGGTCTGGTTCGTGATGGTAACGGTCAGAAAATGTCCAAATCTAAAGGTAACGTCTTAGATCCTATCGACTTGATTGATGGTATTGATCTGGAAGCGCTGGTAGAAAAACGTACCAGCAATATGATGAATCCAAAAGACGCGGCAAAGATTGAGAAGCAAACCCGAAAAGAGTTCCCAGAAGGTATCCCAGCTTACGGTACCGATGCGCTGCGCTTTACCTTTACCTCCCTTGCCAGTACTGGTCGCGATATCAACTTTGATCTAAAACGTGTCGAGGGCTATCGTAACTTCTGTAATAAAATCTGGAACGCCAGCCGCTTTGTACTGATGAATTGTGTCGATAAAGAGGGTAATGCGCAAGCGATTGACCAAGCGGCCAACATGGCTGTTTGGGAATTACCAGAAAAATGGATCATGAGTCGTCTAAACTCGACGATTAGTAATATCCATCAGCATTTTTCCCAGTATCGCCTCGATATGGTCAGCCATGATATTTATGAATTTATCTGGAATGAATACTGTGATTGGTATGTTGAGCTTGCCAAAGCCAGCCTCAATGATGACTCGGTATCAAGCGAGCGTAAAGCGCAAATCCGCTATGTGCTGCTGCATGTGCTTGAGACCGCGCTACGCTTTAGCCATCCAATCATGCCGTATTTGACCGAGCAAATCTGGCAGACGGTGGCACCGCTATTGGGTCGTAAAAACACCGACAGCATCGTCGTTGCTGACTATCCACAAACCGATACTGCGCAAATCAGTGAGCAAACTGAGGCTGATATGGCGTGGCTTCAAGAGCTTATCGCCAGCGTGCGTAATATCCGTGGTGAGATGAAACTCGGTAATGCGGTACGCTTGCCAGTACTGCTACAAAATATCTCTGCTGATGAAGATGCGCGCCTATCACGCATCAAAAATCAGTTTAAAGCGCTTGCCAAAGTCGAGAGCTTAGAAATCGTCAAAGAAGGCGATGATGTGCCATTATCATCATCGAGTATGATTGGTCAGCTGCGCGTCCTTGTACCCATGAAAGGACTGATTGATCCAACGGCTGAGCTTGCACGTTTGGGCAAGTCATATGATAAGCTGAAAGGTCAAGCCGAAGGTATCGCCCGCAAGCTTGGTAATGAAGGCTTTGTCAGTAAAGCGCCTGCGGAAGTGGTCGATGCTGAGAAAGCGAAACTGGCTGAGCTAGAAGGTCAGATTAAGGCTATGGCGGGGCAGATGGAGGAGCTTAAAGCGTTGTAAAAAAAGCGTAAATATCTATAGTAATAAAGAACGCTGTCACAATTGTGATGGCGTTTTTTATTGCCTACTGCTTAGTTCTTTACATAGCCCTTAGTTTTACAATATAGCTAGATATTTGTGTGCTATTATACATTTTGTTGTATATAGTCTTCTCTACTGAGGCAGATATTGTTATGCCAGTGTTTCAGAAAGAATAATAAAAAGTCATTAAACTATGCTTTAATCGTTTTTTAAGGAAAATTTATGAAAATAAAGGCTGTATTAATTGGGTGTGCAGGGGAAGGTGATGACTACTTACCGGGCGTCAGTAAAGACATTCAAGGAATGTATGACTATTTGCTAAGCGATAGAGGAGGGCAATGGAAATCTAATGAAATAGTTAAGCTAGAAACTAAGTTCAAATCTCGTATAGAAAATTTAATAAATGAAATAAGATCAGAGGAAAATGACTTTGTCTTGTTCTATTTTGCTGGACATGGTTCATACAGTCATTTACTAGGACGCAAATTTTATGTAGATGACGAGGATTTCTTTACTCAGCAGGACATTGGTGTGTTTTCAGAAAAACAAATTTGTATTTTTGATACTTGTGCTAATTTTGAACGTAGTATTACTGAAAAATTTGAGTTTGGTGTAGAAAGTAGAACTTACGATAGCATGGGATATCATCGAAATAAATATTTAGCTTGGATAAATCAATGTCCTTCGCAAAAAGTAAGTTTATATGCTTGCTCTGAAGATGAGTCTTCTGGAGAGTCTGAGCAAGGTGGAGATTTTACCCAAGCTCTGATTAGTTCTGCAATACATTCTAATGAAGACTTATCTATTCTCGAAGCTTTTGAGCTTGCAAAGCCAAAAGTAGTTAGAAGTAGTCAAAATGAACAAAATCCAGCATACAATATAAGACCTAGAAGTGGTAAAAAATTACCTTTTAGCGTTGCATAATATTATGTTAGATAACTCGTTCCAAGAACTTATTTTAAGCATTCCATCTTATGAATTTGGCTTAAAAGATGGAGTGTTACTCATTACTTTATTTTTTAATGCTTATGCCTTTTGGTTAAATAGAAATACCACTGTAAGAAGTAATGTTCTACAGAAATTATCAGACTTACAAAAAATATCAATCTCTAATCCATATGTAGAGGACTGTAATTTTACAAAATACTGGTCTGAGTTTTGCTTTTTTTATGTAGATAAAGAGAGTAGTTTTAGAATTAAAAAAAATAAGGTATATGAAAGATTTCTTATTTATGAACAGTACTGTGAAATGGTATTCAATTTTGTTAATACAGAGTTTAATGAAAAGCACGGAAACCTAAAAAAATTAAATAAAGAGATAGATTTTGAAGGGTGGGTTGTTGCTCATAGAGATTGGTGGGAAAAGTCGCTCTATTCGGAGTTTTATGGAGATGGTTATACAAAAGATTTCTGTAACGTTATTAAATACTGGATGAACAAAGATCGGTTAGAGAACTTTCAAAATACTAAATCTGAAAAGATAGTTAAATTTTTTATGAACAGATATTTTAGTAGAATACTCTTATTCAATAAATTTTTCGATATAAACGACTATATTAAAAGAAAATTTAGTTAATAGCATTAAAGGTTTGCTATTAATTATTATCATATAAATACAAACTTTAGCTAGAACTTGTTGACGATTTGCAAATAGAGCTGTCGAAGATGAACTACTTCTGACTTTTAATTTTTATAACTTATTCTTTAGCTTGCCTGATGTATAAAGACAGTTACAGTACACATAATATGTTGCAGTGGTCTTTTAACATCAGTAATTAGTCTATTATTTCTAAAGGAATAACACGCTAACGTAAGGAACACCATAAACCACCTCACTGTCGGACAACGCGCGCCTTTAAGCAACCTTGCTATTGACGATATCGTACCCATCACGCTCAAATTCACTCGCCAAAGTCCGATAGAGATGGACATCAGCTGATTAGTATTAGTTTAACTTTGCTCTCATTTAAAGTAACAAAAATAGCTTACTTCTACAGCGCCCACAGCGACTGGTACTGCTCATCAGTCAACATCACGATATCGATTTCGGCTAGCATCTCGCGCAGTTCTTGCCATTTATTGGCATCAGGTGTGATTGGTGTGATCAATCTGCTCAGCGTATTATCAATAATGGCATCCATCAGCGCGTCCGCCTCAGTTTTACTATAGTTGTAATACATATGGTGGGCAGTCTCTGGATCATTTTTACACAGCTCAGTCATCTGGTTGGTCACTTGGATAAAGGTATCTATCGCGTCTTTTTTCGCGTTATAGATATCCTCAGTCGTGAGGATTTCTAACGCCGAAAAGTTCGGATAAGGTGACAGATGCTGATCCATAAACGTAAAGTCCAACCCTTCATGCGTCGCTTCAACGCCTTCAAAGTTATAAAAGCACAGCCATGCACCATCGAGGTTTGGGTCTTCTTGCAGGTTTTTTATATGGTAGAAGTCTTTTTGTACAAAGGTCACATTATCACGGCTGATACTAAAGCCGTTTTTCTTGGCATAGCGGGCTAATATCTCCAAAGCCAATGCGATTGGTTTTTTCTTCAGCCGCTGGGGTACAAACGCGAATCGGTTGATTGTTCTTGAGCTTATCCATGCTGGATTGCTGCATCAATATGCCGCCATCGGTCTCAAAAAAACAGCCAAGCGCACGCAAATTAGGCGCGTAATGCTCAAACAGATGAATTGGCTCATTCACATGCAGATCGATGCTTTGATTTTGCAATTCAGCAAAGCCATCATAGTGGTCATCAGGCTCAATGATGGTGATATCTAGCCCTGCTTGCTCATACGCGCCTGTGGTCACACCCGCGATAAAGGGCAGGTGATCAGGGTTTAAAAACCATTCGAGGGTCAGAGTAAGTTTGGTGGTTGACTGCATGGTTGTTTCCTTCTTAATGATAGAAAACAATCAGACTGATGCTGTTTAAATAAAACAAAAAAGGCAAAACAAGAAAGGAAAAATCTCAAAGTCAGATACGCCATCAGATCAGCGAATCAGATAGAGATTTCTCTTATTTATAGACTGCTTAGGGTCTGTCATGCTTGTTTCCTACGTCAGTGCTAACTGCTTCAGGTTCACGGGTGTGTCTCAGCGATGGTTTTAACAATCGTTACAAGGTTAAAAGCAAAGCACCCCGACAAGATTGAGTGGTGCTGCATTATTTTTGATCAGTATTGCTCATGAATCCGTACTGCTAATGACTATTATCGATAGCTACTGCATCATCATAGACGACTTGTAAGCGGTGATGCAAGCGTATCAGGAATGACAATGAAAGGTGATGACTGACGCTCGTTAACCGTCCTTTATAACAGTTCTCATTTGTGACGGCTTTTTATAAGCGCTTTCAATCTTATAGGCGCTTTCAATCGACGTGTTAATAGAAGAGCGCACTATCTGTAATTGGTACTTACCCAATCACTAACCAAACATACCGATTGATAGCAAAACCCTCATAAAAATAGTCTTGTAGCATATCTCCTCATACGGCATCCTTAGTGAGTTCTATAAGCCGCCGTCTTTGTCATAAATTTGCCGGCCAAAACCTGATTATCTGACACTATCCAACGATATCCACTATCCAACGACATCCTTTATGAGCCAAAAAAAGCACTTCTACTACCGCCCAAAGACCAATCAACACAATAGCCCAGCGGTGCGTTGGGCATTTTTGATATTTGGCTGGATATTTTTTGTCTTGGGAATTATCGGTGCATTATTACCGGTGATACCGACCGCGCCTTTTATATTGCTGGCAGCAGGTTGCTGGGCGCGTAGCTCACGACGCTTTCACTTTTGGCTGATTAATCACAAATATTTTGGTAAATACGTCCGTGATTGGGAAGAGCGCCGTGCCGTACCGCTATATGCGAAGTGGTTAGCAACGATTATGATGACACTATCAACGGCGATGTTATTTTATCGCTTGCCAGCCGATACGCTATGGGTAGCATGGCTCGTTACAGTGGTATGTAGTAGCGTCGCAATATATTTATTCCGTTTGCCAAATGCCTAAATATATTGAGTAAATGCTTAAAATCTTTGCCAAATACCTAAAAATAAAGCAAATAAGGTCAAAAAATAGCCAATAATTGCGCTTTGTTACACTAAAGATAAGATAAGGCTTGCGATACTGCGCTAGGCCACCTATAATACCTCCAAGCTTAAGAGCAGTTCTGCACCAAATCATTACCTCGTAGTATTAGTTATAATCCTTCGTTTTAATATTTATCGTTCAGTAGCTATTTGCAAGCGTTATCGGCCAATTAGGCCAAAAATAAATTAAATATCAGGGTTATGACTATGTCAGACGTTCAAAAAGGTACAGTTAAGTGGTTCAACGAAGCTAAAGGCTTTGGTTTCATCGCTCCAGAAAACGGCGCAGACGTTTTTGCTCATTACAGCGAAATCACTGGTTCAGGTTTCAAAACTTTGGCTGAAGGCCAAGAAGTTGAGTTCACTGTAACTCAAGGCCAAAAAGGCCCACAAGCACATAACATCGTTGCTATCTAATCCGTCTTTCTAGACAATTAGAGCAAGATGAGTAAAAAACGAGCCTTAGGGTTCGTTTTTTTTCGCCTATTATTTATGTTTATTGCTTTTGATAAATAAATAGTAAAGTCTTAGAACAACAATGCCGACGATTATAGTGATAATCGTCGGCATTTTTAGTTTTATTGGTGCGTAAATAGCTTTTTTACAGTGAAGCGATGCCAATATTGATCAAGCCGCCACCAACGATTAACCAAGTAAACATAATCGCCCCAAGTATCAATGGTTTGACGCCAGCTTGTTTAATGGCACTCATATGGGTGGTCAAACCAAGGGCAAACATTGCCATCGTCAATAAGACATCATCAAGCATGACCATGCTCTGCTCAAAGCTTGCCGTCATCGGTATCCACGTATGCAATACCACCACCAAAATAAAGATAAAGGCAAACCAAGGGACTTTCACTTGTTGCACACGATTTATGAAAGACGGCTTTTCGCCATTATCACTACCGGTTTTGGTTAAGGCAAACGATAAAATCAATAAGAAAGGCGCGAGCATCATCACTCGTATCATTTTTGTGACGACCGCGGTATTGCCAACCTCGGTGCTGACGGCGTTACCAGCGACCACTACTTGTGCCACTTCATGAATGGTTGAACCGGTATATATGCCGTATTGCTGAGCGTTTAGCCAAGGTTGTAGCCAGCCAAGTTGATATAAAAATGGATAGAGCAGCATGGCAATCGTGCCAAAGACCACCACGGTGGCAACGGCAATGGTGACTTTATGCGCTTCGGCTTTGACCACGGGTTCTGCGGCAATCACCGCTGCTGCGCCACAAATACTTGCCCCTGAGCCGATCAATAAGGTCGTTTGCTTATCGACTTTAAGCCACTTTGTACCGAGCCAATAGGTAAGTAAAAACGTTGAGGTTAATACCAATGCATCAGTCATTACGGCGGGCATACCAACGCTTGCGACTTGGGTTAAAGTCAGTTTAAAACCATAAAATATAATGGCAAGGCGCAGTATTTGACCTTTAGCAAAACCAACACCCGCACTTAATTGATCAGAAAAATTTGGATAAATCGTATTGCCAAGTACCATGCCAAGTAAAATTGCTAGCGTCAACGATGACAGACCAACAATGCGTCCATTTGACCATGTGTCTAGGCTGACATTTAACCACAAACAAAACAAGCTCCCAATCAGCACGACAATAAGTCCCATCGCATGACGATTATGCGGGAAGTAATTATTCATGGTTTGTGCCACTGCGTTCATATCGTACGCATCCTATTTTTTATCATCTATAATCGAAATAAGCATAAGCTTATGAATAGACAGTATAAGACAAACCGATTTATAATAAAAACAGATTAATAAGATATAAGCTATCGATTTTTTAGGTTAGTAAGTTGTTGTAGGCTAGGTCATGTCCTAATTAGTTAAAGATAAAAGGCCGGTGAAAGAGGTGATCCAATCATGAAAAAAGTTATGCAGCTGCTACCGAGGATTACCCTTAAGCAGCTATCGGTGTTTGTCAGTATTTATCAAACTGGCAGCACCAGCCGTGCCAGTGAAGAGCTGCATTTATCGCAATCAGCGGTCAGCAGTGCACTCACTGAGCTGGAGGCGCGGTTACAAATGCCGCTATTTGAGCGCGTCGGGCGCAGGCTCAATCAGCATCCAAACGCCCATCCTATCTATATACAGGCACAAGCGATTTTGGGACAAGCTTTAACGCTTGAGCATTATCATAAGCATCAAGCAGGGCAGATTCATATTGGTGCTAGCACGACTATCGGTAATTATGTATTGCCGCCGCTGCTTGCCAAATTGTACGAAGCGCTACCCGATGCCCATATCGATATGTATATTGCCAATACCCAAGAAGTGGTCGGCGAGGTTGAGCAATTAAATATCGATATTGCGCTTGTAGAAGGTATGCCGCGCCCGACAGATATGAAAGTGATTGAGCAGCGCGCTTGGCGGACCGATACCTTGATGGTATTTGCTAAATCTCATAGTAAATGGCTGGCAAACATGGACTATAACCATAAAGAAAAATGCTATGAGCTCAGCGTTGAACGATTGGCAAGGCTGCCATTACTGGTACGAGAGGCGGGTTCGGGGACGCGGCAGATTATCGATGAGCAGTTATTGCAGCATCTACCGCATGCCGAGATTGCCATGGCAATTCAGCAGTCAGAAGCCATTAAGCATATGGTCAGCGCCGATATTGGGCTTGGCTGCTTATCGCAGTATGTCATTCAAGCAGAATTGGATAAAGCAGAGCTGGTGCAGGTGAAAGTAGCAGGTATTGATTTAGCGCGCACGTGGTGGCTGGTGTGGCATAAAGCGCGTCATCAAAGCCCCATTTGGCAGAGTTTTATTGATATTTTGACAGAAGATTGATTTTAGTAGTAAACATAGAGGTATTGGATAGAGTCTCTACTATTTTGATGGATAATAAAACAGCGCACTGTCACACAGTGCGCTTTTCTCAATGAGCTTTTTTAATAACTTGGGAATTATGTTAAGTCTGTTCTTAGCGTTATTTATTAACAGGTTTATCGAGTCGCACCACTAAGCTGTCGCATGGGACGTTTGGCAAGATATTATCTGCCGTCGCGCCACTTAGCCAAGCCGAGATACCGTGGCGCTCATGCCGACCGATGACCAATAAATCAACGTCATGCTTATGGCAATAATTGACGATACCCTCACTGTTAGAGATGGCGGTTGTTACTTCAGAGTTGACCGCGTGCAAGTCGTTACGCTCCAAAAATTGCGCTAATTTGGCGCGTGCTTCTTGGCAGCGTTCATCATCGATTTCATCGTATAAACTTGAGGCAGGCACCAGCTCATAGCCAAAGCCGACCATAGTATCTTTGACGATATGTAATACCGATAATTTGGCGTTCGGACGATTCTCGACGATACGTTTGGCCTTTTGGGCGACCACATCAGCGTCGGACATCAAGTCGGTGACCAATAAAATATGTTCGTAACTCATGAGCTGCTCCTTTTGACAGATGATTTCAACTATAGCACTACTACTGACTGCTGTTAAGTATGCTTTGTTAAATCCACACTATCTTTATGATGTATTGTTGAAGCGTTATTATTTTTCTCCTAGCGCTATCTTGACTTATCAAGCCTTAAGCCCCATCTAGTTTCGTTAGGCAAATCCTTTTTAGCTGATAACTGCCATTCTATTGAAAGATTACCTATATTTTTATAACACTGCTATTTTTATAACTTTTACAACGCTATTAATTTTAGACCAATCAATTTTATAAATATAAACCTTTCCATTTTTGATTGTTTATCCTGAGCTGCTTTATCAGTTAACGGCCACATGAGCGCTTGACGAAGAAGCTATCAGGTTACTCTATAAGGACAACTATGACTGACACGCCATTTACCGCTGATTTAACCCTACATCCAGCGTTTGAGCTGCTTGAGCACCGTCATATCGATGCACTGTCGATGGACGTATTGATAAGCCAGCACGTCAAGACAGGCGCCATGCATTACCATTTGGCGCATCCAAGCGATGAGAATGCCTTTTTGGTCGGCTTTCGTACTCAGCCGATGGACTCAAAAGGTGAGGCGCATATTTTAGAGCACGTGGCTTTGTGTGGCTCTGAAAAGTTCCCTGTCCGCGACCCGTTCTTTTCGATGATTAAACGTTCATTAAACACCTTTATGAATGCCATGACCGCCGCCGATTGGACCGCCTATCCGTACGCGACCCAAAATAAAAACGACTACTTTAATTTGCTGGCCGTTTATCTTGATGCGTCGTTTTTCCCCAATATTCATCCGCTGGATTTTGCCCAAGAAGGCATCCGCGTTGAGTTAGACGAAAACGATAAGCCGCAGTTTAAAGGCATTGTGTTCAATGAGATGAAAGGCGCAATGAGCGGCGAGATTGATCAGTTGTATCATACGGTCGCCCATCATTTGTTCCCAACGACGACCTATCATTATAATTCGGGCGGCGATCCTGCTGATATTCCTGATTTGACCCATCATGAGCTGGTTGAATTTCATCAGAGCCATTATCATCCGTCAAACAGCGTGATCATGAGCTTTGGTAATATTCCGGTTGCCCAAACGCAAGCAAAAATTCATGAAGATGCCTTGGTTCAATTTGAAGCAGGCAAAAAACACGTCTCGCGTCCAGAAAAACGTCTGTCTGCACCGATTAGCGCGGTTGATACTTATACCGCTGACGAAGCCGGTCCAGACCAAACGCATCATGTGGTGGCGTGGTTATTGCCATCGATTACCGATCCCAAGCAGCGTTTGGCACTGCGTCTATTAGAAGGCGTGTTGGTTGAGCATGCTGGTTCGCCCCTGCGTGCGCATTTGGACAGCCATCCACTCGGTAAAGCGCCGAGTCCGCTATTGGGTCTCGATGACAGTCATTATGAAATGGTATTCTATACCGGTCTACGCGGTTCAAACCCTGAGCATGCCGAAGCGGTAGAGCAGGGCATTCTTGATTTACTTAAAGAGGTCGCGAGCAATCCGATTGATGATGAAACCATCGAAACCATTTTGCACCAAATCGAGATTGATCAGCGCCATATCGGCGGTGATAGCATGCCGTATGGTTTAAACCTTATGTTAGAAGGCTTTAGCACGGCGATTCATGATGGCAACCCTATCGATGTGTGGGAAGTTGATGAGCACTTGCAATGGCTGCGTGAGCAAGTCAAAGACGAACAGTGGTTACCGAATTTAATCAAGACCCATTTGCTCGATAATCAGCATCGTGTCCGTGTCACGTTGACGCCTGATAGCGAAAAAACTGCCCGTTTGGCAGCCGCTGAGCAAACCCGTCTTGATACCATTGCGATGGATTTGACCGCTGATGATAAAGCTATCTTAAAACAGCAAGCGCTTGATTTGGCAGCGCGCCAAGCTGCGCCTGATGATTTAAGCTTATTGCCAAAAGTTGGTCTAGAAGACGTGCCAACCGATATCAGCTTTAAACAAGGCACGCAAAAACAAGTAAATTTAAGCGGGCAAGACAGCACCTTATTTGAATATGAAGCCGGTACCAATGGCTTGTATTATTACCAAGTGATAGTGCCGTTGACCGATGCGATTGGTAATCAAGACACCAGCGAGCTACCGGTTAATAAAGTCATCAATCATCCGCTATTGCCGATCTATTTAAGCTTATTGTCAGAACTGGGCACGGACTCGCTAAGCGCTCATGAAATGCAGGCCAAGCAAGCGGCGCATTCATCAGGAGTGACGGCGCGTATCAGTCAACGTACCAACATCGATGACAGCCAAGCGATTAGCAGCTACTTTGTTGTGGCAACGCGCGCGCTAAATCGTAAACCTGAAGCGATTGATTTGCTTAAAGAAGTCATGGAGCACAGCGTCTTTAGCGAGCATAACCGTATTAAAGAGATTTTGCAGCAGCGCGCAGCTGGTTGGCAATCAAACCTTGCCGGTTCTGGGCATTCGTATGCGATGCAAACCGCCAGTCGCGGCATGAGCCGTCAAGCGCAGTTAGAATATGTGCGTAGCGGGCTGCCAGCATTGAACGCGCTAAAAGACTTCTTAACCCACGCCAGTAGTGACGATAGGCAGTGGGATAAATTGGCAAGCAGTTTGATGGATTTACATCAGCGTATAATAAGTTTGCCGAAACACGCCGTCATTATCTGTGAAGCCGAGCAAACTGAACGTTTAAGTAATTTAATTGTTGAGAGCTGGAAAAACAGTAAAGCGTCACAAATTGCGGAAAAATTAAGCAATACTGAAACGGCTATTGAAGCGAGCATTCCAAGTGAGTTTGCAGATTTACAGTTAGACTCGGCGCTCAATGGTAAGAATGATGGCGCTCAATTAGAAGAGGTTACTGCTGACGATTTGGCGTGGCTAGTGCCGACCAACGTTTATCATAATGCCAGCGCTTATACTGTACCAGCCGCCGACCATCCTGATACGGCAGCATTAATGGTGTTAGCGCCGTATCTGCGCAATGGTTACTTGCATAGTGCCATTCGTGAGCGCGGCGGTGCTTATGGCGGCGGTGCAGGTTACGATGCCAATGCTTGTGCCTTTAAGTTCTTTAGCTATCGCGATCCGCAGTGTGCTGAAACTTTTGCCCATTTTGATGCCAGTATCGAATGGCTATTAAACGAGCCGCAAACCGATGAGCAATTAGAAGAAGCTATCTTGGGTATTATCTCAGGCATGGATAAACCAGGCTCTCCAGCAGGGGAGGCGGTAAAAGCCTGCTTTGCCAATCTGCATCATCGCGGCGTCGACTGGCAGCGTAAAATGCGCGCGGCGATATTATCTGTGACGGTTGCTGACTTGCAGCGCGTCGCTAAGCAATATCTGCAAGGACAAAAACACGTGCGTGCCGTATTAGCACCCTATGATAAAGAAGAAGCCGTAAAAGAGTTAGGTTTTAACGTTTGTAAAATTAAAAGCTAGTTGTTAATTTAGCGCAAAAACAGTCATCGCAAATCATTGACTGTATAAAAAACCGCCGCTCTCAGTGTTTGTATTGAAAGCGGCGGTTTTTATTGCCAGTAAGTATTTTAAAAAGTTGTATTAATAACGCTTAATCGCTTGGTCTTTGCCAATCAAATCTTGATGAATAGGGAAGTCGTTATGGTCGTCAAACTCCTTGCGGTCGGCAAAGTAGCTTTTTAAGGTACGGCGCACGGCTTCAAAGGCAAGCTTATCCCACGGGATGTCTTCTTCAGCAAATAACGCGCAGTCCAGACTTTCAGAGCCAATACCGTAAGCGCCGTCTTTTAACTCGGTGATATAAATGCTATAGATTTGCCCGATATCGGGGATATCATATAAGCAATATAAATGCGGGTTGATAACCACTGCTTCCGCCTCTTCAAAGCTTTCACGCGCCGCGCCTTCTGCCATGGTTTCGCCGTTTTCCATAAAGCCTGCAGGCAGCGTCCATAAGCCATATTGCGGCTCAATTGCACGGCGGCATAGCAGCACTCTGTTTTTGTGCACGACCAGTGAGCCACAAATCACTTTTGGATTTTCGTAGTGAATATAATTGCAGTTTGGACATACCAAACGCGGCATATTATCGGTGGCTGGTATTTTGCGTTCTGCTTCATGGCCGCATTGTAGACAATAGCGCATATCAACTGCCTTATATAAGATAAACGAAAGATGGAAAAAAGGTTATCGATGTTGTAAGAATTGTAATTCTTATGTTATGACGTTCGCTTGTCAGCTGGCATCATAGCTATGAAGCCTAAGATAACACAAATTTCCATCGCACTGGCCGTGATAATAAAAAGCACACATTTTTGCTAAACTGATGGTAGCTAGGCTTACGTTTATGAAATAAGGCTTTTGAAGCGTCATTGTCAGCGCTGCGATTACGCATCAGTCCAGTCACATAAAGTATATGCAGCCGCTTTTAGATTGCGTTAGTCTAGACTAGACTGATGTTAAATAATAAATGATGGCTGTATATTGAAGGGTGGATTCACCAATAACGCGGATAATGGCGGCCGCGACCGATATTGTTATAAATCAGCGCCACTGCGACCAAGGCAAGCGCACCGATTAGCGTAGGGGTGACTAAAAAATGCCAGTTGACGCCGCCGAGCATGACGATTAAGGGATTAGAGCCGGCGGGTGGATGCGGTACGCGCAGCAATAGCATCAGCGCAATCGCTGTACCGACCGCTAGCGACAAGCTCCACCACTCGATACCAAACAAGGTCAAGAACGATAGCCCCGTAAAAGTGGTGATAAGATGACCGCCAACGATGTTTCTAGGCTGGGCAAATGGACTCTCTGGATAGGCAAAAATAAGCAAACAGCTGGCACCAAATGAGCCCAAAATCATAGCGACATTTTGCCAGCTGCCCAGTAGCGCCAGTATGGCGGTGGCGAAAGTACCGCCAACCCAAGCAAGGGCAATGATAATTAATGGCAATCTTTGCGGGCAATCATCGGTTTTGCCCTGCATTTTATTTAATGAAAAAATCTTATCCACAAACATTTCCTAAAAACATGTAATCTTAAAGTGCTTACTTGCGTAATCAGCATCTTATTTAATGGTTATTTATGTTTAACGGCATTGATGCTTGATACTGATAAAAACATAGGGCAATAATAATGTTACTCCCCCCGCAGTCTGTCCATTTCGATGAATTTTCCGTCGCTGTGCCAGACTTTATTCGCTATCCCACTATTAGAAAGTTGGCGGAACGCGTGCAGCATGAGACCTTAAATGCGGTCACCAATCCTGCGTTATACCATAGCTCTCATACTTCTCTTAGCGAGCGTATTTTAGAGAGTCTGTATCAGACACCGATTGCTGATGCCTCGGTATTGGTTGCCATCACTCATGAGCGCCATCCAAAGCTGCTACTGACGCGCCGCGCTGCGCATATGAACAGTCATGCTGGCGAAGTCTCTTGCGTAGGCGGTAAACATGACGCCAGTGACGGTAACAATGTCATCACCGCCTTGCGTGAAGCCTGCGAAGAGACCGCGCTACCACCCAATAAAGTGCAGCTACTTGGTCAATTACCGATTCAAACCTCTAAAAGTGGCATGAGTGTGCGTCCTATTGTGGCGCTAATTGCGCCAGATTTATTGTTAGTGCCGGAGCTTGATGAAATCTCGCGTATTTTTTGGGCAGATTTTGAAACCTTGCTGACGCAGCCTACCGTTGAGTATGCGATAGAGTATACGATGCAAGATCAGACCGCGACCATCCTCACGCCAAGCTGGCAAGTAGATGGCGAAACAATATGGGGTCTGACAGGACGCGTCATCGCCAGCTTGCTAGAGACGGGGTTTGATCGGCAGCTTGAGTGGTATTACCGCATTCAAGATACGCGTAATTAATACGTCAGTCGCTTGCGGTGATTTATTGAATTGTCTACAGTAAAACCATTTTCTTATCAAACCAAGCGCGTCTTTTGCGGATTTATTATAGTTATTGTAGAGGCGGTTGATAATGGCTTGATATATTCTATTTACTACTAATAATATTCGACTTATGCCCTCTGGTTATGGTTATAGATTTGCATAATATTATTCGTTATTGGTTTTATCTAATACTGAGTGATTATTCTTCTTAGAGTATCTGTAATTAGCACAAGTTATTTATAATAATCGTCATTTTTCTTTAACCACCAATTCATATTATCTTGGCGTTTAGCACGGAAGGCTTCTAATTTTTCAGCCACACTTTGATTGTGTTGGCGTGCCGTATCGAGCGCAAAGAGAATCGGCACTGACGATAAGACGCCAAAACGGATTTTCGATTTTGGCAAATCCAGCCCATCGCCGATATCATCACCGACCAAGGTACGAGTCACGCTGGCATTGACCATCTCAACAAAACGCCCCCGTCGATTGTCTTCGCCCATCAGCTGACGCGGTAAATCGTGCAGGGCTTTTGCCAGTGGCTGACCCATTTTAAAATCAAGTTGCTGAACTGATAAATAGGTATAAAGCCATTCCCAACAAGCGGCTTCATCCTTCGGTAAGCGCTGTAAATCAACGCCCATCCAATAGCTGGCAAGATTCCATAGATGTAAGATACCTTCGGCTTCCTCGCCGCTGATACGGGCACCAAGCAGCCGTAGCCCACGCATAATCAATAATGAAAACTGCAAATGGGTAGCAATCATATCGGTTTGATTGATAGGAATACCCCAATAGTCGGTGTTCCAGCTGCCATCTACATTGTGGTGTTGGTCGGCATCGGGTATGACACCTTTAGCGGCATTGCCTTTACCTCTGAGCAAGTTTTGCCGCACCGTCGTGTGAATTTGCCGCACCTTGATAGACTGCCGCCAGCCTTCTGAGCCAATTGCCAATACCTGCTTAATCGGTTGACGGTTATTATAAGAGCTAGAATTTAGTTGTGGGTGTTCAGAGACGGCTAGAATATAGGCATAAGTACGCATCAAGCGCGGTAGGGCGTCGTGCATTAAGGCGCCCGTTTGAATGAGCGGCAGGGAGAGGGCGGGAATACTATAGCCGGCCATTAGCGCGACATTGCGCAATAGCCAAATGAGCATCAGCGGATAACGTCGATAAGCAACTGCGCCGATTTGTGCAAGCTTGGGGTCAAACCAAGCAGGATGGCTGCTAAATTGCTCGGTTAAGGTATTAAATGCAGGGTTGCTTAGAAGGGTAGCATCGAAGCTGCTGCCATTTCTATCGCTACTATTACTATCGCCACCATTACTATCGCCACCATTACTATCGCTTAAGATAAATTGCTGTAAAGGCTTGGTAAAACGAATACCGTCAGCGGCCAACGCATCGGCTAGTGGATCGCCAATATCGTAGCCGGCAACCATTTCTTCCAATAACTCTTGCGAGATAACAAAGTCTTTTGGCAATAAATAACGCTTAATGCGCTTTAAGACTTGTAGGTCGCTATGGTCGTCAATCGCCGTCGTGCGTCCATGGCGTTGGTAAGCGTGAATTGCCGGGTTAGGGTCAGCTTTTTGCCGAGCGCTGGCGCTATTGGCTTTGGCATTTTCTTTAGCGATATCGATGGGACCCATATGATTAGCTACTTTATATCGTCTGCTTTTATCCACTCATCTTAAGCGCATTAAGCGACTTATTTAGCGTGATAGCCATAAGTCGCTCACGCTTAATGAGTGCTTAAGAATGATGGGTTAAGTCCACCGAGGTATTGCTGACCTCTTCTTTTAAGGTGGCTTTTAGCATCAAGTAACCTGCGATACCAGATACGATTGAACCCATAATGATACCTAGGCGCTCATCAAATAATGGTGTCGCGCCGCCAAAGGCCAGACCACCGATAAACAAACTCATGGTAAAGCCAACGCCGCAAAGTAACGCTGCGCCGTAGATTTGCTTAAAGGTCATGCCCTTTGGCATAGTAGAAATACCCAGTTTGAAAATCAACCAGCACATCAGCATGATGCCTACTTGCTTACCGATAAACAATCCGGCAGCAATACCCAGCGGCACGGAATGAAATAGCTCTGCAAAGCCTGCGCCCTTGAGCGATATACCTGAGTTGGCAAAGGCAAATAATGGCAGAATCCCGTAAGATACTGTGTTTTGTAAGTCGTGCTCAAGCTCTTCAAGTGGAGAGTGTTCAGGGTCAGTACGGTCAAATAACGGAATGAATAACGCGAGTACCACCCCAGCTAAGGTCGCGTGAACGCCAGACTTGAGCACGGCAATCCACATAATCACCCCGATTAATATGTAAGGGGTAATGCTGGTGACGTTACGGCGATTGAGTAGATATAAGAACGGTAAACATAAAGCAGCGATAGCCAATGAACCAAGTGATAAGTCGCTGGTATAAAATAAAGCGATGATTAAAATAGCACCAATATCATCAAAAATAGCGATGGATACCAAAAAGACTTTGAGTGAGTTTGGTACACGATTGCCAAGTAGGCTTAAAATACCAAGGGCAAAGGCAATGTCGGTCGCCGCCGGAATTGCCCAACCTTTCCAAAATTCAGGCTCATTATAGTTAAAAATCAGGTAGACGATAGCAGGCATAATCATGCCGCCCAATGCCGCGCCAGCTGGTAAGATAATTTGTTTGACGTTAGAGAGCTCGCCGATGAGCACTTCGCGCTTGAGCTCAAGACCGACTAAAAAAAAGAACACTGCCATCAGACCATCGTTGATCCAATGATGGGCGTCTTTTGCAATCTCAAAGCCACCGATTTGAATGGCAACGGGCGCGTGAATAAAAGACTCATACCAAGTGCTAAGAGAGGTGTTGGCAATAATCATTGCCGCGATAGCTGCCAGCGCTAAGACAATGCCGCCTGACGCTTCGAGGTTGAAAAATGCTCTGATTCTTTGTATTGCCATATTATCCTCATTGACTCAATAAAACGTGCTAAATCATTCAAAAACTTCAAATTTCTAAATTGTTCTGGCTTGCTTACTTTCCTGCTTTGGCTTCCTTAAGTGCATTTCGCCGAGCCATAAACCCTCATCATTCATGCTGCCCTTATCATTAAAAATGACGCAGCAGACCGATGGCTCTAGTTTCTCACAATCTTATTCATATAAACAATTAAATACGTTAACGGTTTTATGCGGTTTTTTTAAACAGGCGAAGCCTACCAAAAGGCGTACTGATAAAGCCGAGAATATAACAAATCTAGCAGACTTTGCTAGGTTTTTGGTTTTTTTTACGGTTTTATCTTTATAATGAGCGCCTTTACACAAATCTTAACGTTGCGTTTGCTTTTTTATACCCCAAATTTTCAAGGTTAGTTTCATGGACATATCACTCTCTATCGAGATTATTTTAATGCTGGCGGCGGTTGCGGCACTGGCAGGTTTTATCGATGCTATCGCGGGCGGTGGCGGTTTATTGACCATTCCTGCCATGCTACTTGCCAATATCCCGCCCGTGCTAACCTTGGGCACCAATAAGTTACAAGCGGCATCAGGTGCGCTCGCGGCGTCTATTACCATGATTAAAAAAGGTGTTATCAAGCCTAAAAGTATCAAATTTGCGATCATCGCCGCTTTTCTTGGTTCGGTTATTGGGACGATTGCCGTACAGTTGTCGCCGCCTGATTTGTTAGAAAAACTGATTCCGTTTTTGATTGCGGCGATTGGTATTTATACTTTATTTGCCCCAAGGCTAGGTGAAGTTGAGGCCGCACCACGTATCTCAGAAGGCACGTGGCAAAAAGTAGTGGCGCCCTTAATTGGGTTTTATGATGGTTATATGGGACCGGGTACGGGGATGTTTTTTGCTTTAGGAAATGTGGCGCTGCGTGGTCGTCAAATTATTGAAGCAACGGGCGCGGCAAAGGTGCTGAATTTATCCACCAATATTGGCTCGCTTATTTTCTTTATCTTGGGCAGTAATGTGCTGTGGAAAGTGGGACTGGCAATGATGGTTGGGCAGACGATTGGCGCTTATTTTGGCTCGCATATGGTCGTTAAAGGCGGCAGTAAACTTATTCGTCCAATGATTGTGTTGGTTTGTTTGGCAATGCTAACCAAATATGTGCTTGGTTAACGATAGTTATTTGGAGGTTAAGATAGTCTTTATAATTTAAAAAAGCTTTATTCCAGCAGTATCGTCACGGTCTTAAGTTATTTCATCTATATATCAATTTCCAAACCCTTACTCAAGACAGAAAAAACCTCAGTCCACATTTGGCTGAGGTTTTTATTATGCATTTTTATAAGTGACTAATTGATATTACCCGCCAGCCATGCTTGACCTAGCCACGTTTAATATCGTCGTATTCACTGCCCATAATGCCATCGCTAAAGACTTCAGAGAATTCGCGCTCGCTGTTTTCATCGATATGACCATCGAATACGTCTTTTGTACCCGCATCAGGGTCGTTATAAATGGCCAAATCCATCTTACCTTCTGACTTTGCGACGATAGCGGTCACAGCGGCATCGCCACTGACGTTGACGGCGGTACGTAACATATCAAGGATACGGTCAACCCCTAAGATAAGACCAATGCCTTCAATCGGTAAGCCTACTTGCGCAAATACCATCGATAGCATAATTAAACCAACACCTGGAACGCCCGCCGTACCAACAGAAGCAAGTACCGACATCAAAATGACGGTCAAATACTCGGTGATGCCCAAATCAATGCCATAGATATTGGCAATAAAAATGGTCGCTGTTCCCTGCATGATGGCGGTGCCATCCATGTTGATGGTCGCACCAAATGGTACCGTGAACGACGCAACAGAGTTATTGACCCCCATGCGTTTGGTGACGGTACGCAAGGTAATCGGAATCGTCGCATTTGAGCTTGAGGTACTAAACGCAAAAATCTGTACTTCGCGCATTTTTGTTAAAAAAGTTCGCACCGAGAGGCCTGAAGCCAGCTTCAGAACAATCATCATGGTCACAAAGAAATGGAAAGCAAGCGAGCCAATCAATACCGCAACGTAACCAAGCAGCGACCAGATAAGGTCTAAGCCAAGCTCTGACATGGCTTTTGCTAATAGCGCAAACACACCATAAGGGGCGAGGTTCATAATGATGGTCACCATTTTTAAGATGACTTCGTTAATAAGCTCCAAGCTTTGCACCAAGCCTTTGGCAGGCTTACCAACCATCAAGATACTGATACCGATTAAGATAGCAAAGAAAATAATCGATAACATATCGCCATTTGCCATCGCGCTGATGGGGTTGGATGGGATAATGTTAGAAAATACATCGAGCAGAGGCGGTGCTGACTGCGCTTCAAATGCCGCTTCCGTCTCGATATCCATGCCTTTACCGATACCAAACAGCACGCCAAGACCAATCGCCGTCGCAATAGCCAGCGCTGTTGTCATCATATAGATAAAAAAGGTCTTGGTACCGATACGACCAAGCAAGCGAATATCACCGATGCCGCAAACCCCACAAATAAGCGAAATCAGTACCAAAGGCACAACCAGCATTTTTAGCGAGTTAACAAACAGCTTACCGATAATGGCAAATAAGCCATTGGTCACATAGTCACTAACAAAGCTGCCTTCGGTATTTAATCCTGAGTAGTTGATAAATAAACCCAGTATGATACCTAGCACCATGGCAACAATAATCTTGCCCGTTAATCCCATATTCTTCCACATAACTACTGTCCTTGGTTGCCGTAACGCGCAGCCATAAATACGCTACTTAGTATATAAGTATCGTTTTTATGCCTATTTTCGTTACGTCTAAAAGTTTGTTATCTGTCTCTGAAGTCAGATTTTGGGGACAATATAAAAGAATTGTTGGGGTGACTGCAAGAAATATTTATGATTAAAATAGCGTGAGAGAATAAATGCACGGTATTTTAATTTTATTTATCATCAAAAATTTTTAGATTAAATTGAATAACATAAGCAATTTTTGAGTCAATTTATTGGTAGTAGTTGGGGTATAAACAAAAAAGCAAGACCATTCATATTGAATAATCTCGCTTAAGGGCGAACCGATTATGAGCAAAAGTTGGTCTTAGCAGTTTTATATCGTGACCGTTTAAAACTGCAATGACTTCACACCTTTTTATATCTTGTCATTTTCGTCACGACGTAGACCATCTTGCCATTCAGCATGATTGTCAGATTTTGCTACGCCGTTTTCTATCTCATTCTGTGTTGTGTCAGCATGCGAGTCCGTTTTATGCAGGCTATGGTTATAGCTCATACGCTCGCTCAGATGGGTTTCTGCATCACGGCGACGCGGATCAAGCGCTTCTGCATCAGGATTTGCATCCTTAAAGTCGGCTTGTTCTTGCACTTCTTCGACTGTATCTTGCTCACTGACCATTTTGACATCACCATCACTTTCATAGCCGTGGTCAGGGTTGTCATCGCCCGTTGATTCTTGCTTATCGGCTGTGACCGCATCAGCTGTCTGCGCAGAATTATCTGTCGCAACGCCGTTACTTGCTTGTGCTTGGCTTTTTAACTGCGCATAGTCGGTGAGTTTATGTACCGCATTATCCAAACTGTGCGGATTATCACGGGGTTGCGCTGCGGCTAAATGCTTATCAAAGACATCGGTTAATAAGGAATCAAAACGTATGGCATTATAGCGAATCAGCTGCTCCGCCTCTGCTTCGGTAATAACGCCATTTTGGCTGGCATAAACCACATGATCCTCAAAAGTCAGACCCTCGAAATGGTCTTTATGCTCCGCCTTTTTAAATTTCTGCCATAAAGGCTCTACTTCGAGCAAGGTTTGATAGGCGTTTTCCATACGCCCCATGACATCATCAGGTTCGGTGTTGTAATACACCATGGTTTTAAGGTAATCACGGAATGGATTGGCTTCAAAGTCATCCATAAAGTTATCCCCCAATTGGCGTTTGAGCTCATCACTCACTGGGGCAAAGATACGCCCACTTGGGAAGGTGACAAAGCTGACCAAGCTTGCTGCCATGCGATTTGGGAAGTTGGCAAACAAAGACAAGAACGCTTCTTGAATAGTATAAAGGCTATTTTTTAGCGCCACTTCTGCATGTAAGCGCTCGGCTTCTGACTTAGAACCGTATTCGTAAAATTGCAAAATAGCTGTACAGATAAATAGATGGGCGTGAATATCTGCTAAGCGCCCAGAGAGCATCTCTTTACGTTTTAAATCACCAGCGAGTAGACCTAACGCCATATCAGCGGTCAGGGCAAATCCTGCGCTCAAACGATTGATGTCTTTATAATAAGGGCGGGTAAAGCTATCGGCAAAGTTTGGCGCATGACTGCTACCACCGACATAACCTGCGACAAAAGCTTTGGCGCCGCGATTAAAGGTATAGCCCAAATGTTTAAAGAATAAATTATCAAAATCTTTAAGCGCGCCTTCTTTATCGTCACTTTGCAGCAGTTGTAGCTCATCAAATAGATAAGGGTGGCAACGCATCGCCCCTTGACCAAAAATCATCAACGAGCGCGTTAAAATATTTGCGCCTTCAACAGTGATAGAAACAGGGATGGCTTGATAGGGAATTGCTAGAAAGTTGCGCGGGCCCATTTGTACGGCGCGACCACCGACGACATCCATGCCGTCGTTAATGACGTCACGCATGGTTTCAGTCGCATAGTATTTTGCCATTGCCGTCATGACCGATGGCGTGCCACCTTGGTTTAGACCACAGGTAACCAGATGACGAAACGCTTCAAGCATGTAAGTGTTACTTGCCATGCTGCTGGTCACGTCCTGAATGCCTTCAAATTTACCAATCGAGATTTTGAATTGCTCGCGAACTTTTGCAAACGCCCCAACGGTCAAATAGGCAACTTCACTGGCCGACGTTGACAGCGCTGGCAAGGAAATGCCGCGGCCAACGCCCAAGCATTCCATCAGCATCCGCCAGCCGCGCCCAGCGTTTTCGACGCCGCCGATAATATAATCGAGCGGAATAAAGACGTCAGTGCCATCTACCGTACCATTCATAAATGGCGAGCCAACTGGATTATGTCGCGGTCCGGTGATGACGCCTTCGTGACTGGCAGGCACCAATGCACAGGTAATACCGTAATCGGTCTTTTTAGGGTCACCAAGCAGACCTTCTGGGTCATACATTTTAAAGGCTAAGCCAACGACGGTAGCGATAGGCGCTAGGGTAATCCAGCGCTTAGAAAAATTCATACGCAGACCGAGTACTTGCTCGCCTTCATGCATGCCATAGCAAACCACGCCCGTATCAGGAATTGCGCCAGCGTCAGAACCCGCCTCAGGGCCGGTCAAACCAAAACAGGGGATTTCATCACCTTTGGCAAGACCCGGTAGCCAGCGTTGCTTTTGCGCATCGGTGCCATAATGCATCAAAAGCTCACCAGGGCCAAGTGAGTTTGGCACCATACAGCTGACAGCAGCGGTCGGTGAGCGCGAGGCAATCTTACTCATCACGCGGCTTTGCGCATACGAGCTAAACTCCAGTCCGCCATATTCTTTTGGAATGATTAAGCCCAAAAAGCCATTGTCTTTGATAAAGCGCCACGCTTCTGGAGACAACTCTTTATCTTCGTGGTGGATTTTCCACTCATCAAGCATCGCGCACAGCACTTCGACTTCATTATCAATAAAGCTTTGTTCTTCTTCTGACAATTCAGGATACGGGTATTTAGCAAAGGTATCCCAATTTGGCGCGCCCATAAACAGCTCTTTTTCCCACCAACTGGTACCAGCATCGAGCGCTTCACGTTCGGTATCACTCATGCTTGGCATGGCGCCGCCCAAAGCTTTATAGACGGGCTTGGTAATCAATGATTGGCGCAGCGGCGCGATGAGCAATACTAAGCATAGTAGCGCTAACGGTATGCCTAAGATGAGCGACCATGAACTGATAAAGGCGGTGACGAGGACGGTAACAAGGGCGACGATACTACCGGTGACACGCGATAAGGATAATAAAAAGATGGCCAAGACCATGGCTAACTGAATGAGGATTGCCAAAATAAAAAAGCCAATGGCCATGACTGTCTCCTTTATAACGCTGAATGCACAAGCGTAAAATTTAAATGGATAAAAACTGATGGAATAATTCTAATTGTTATTTTATTTTTCCATCAGATTTTTTATGCGCTAAGTTAATGTATATGACAAAATAAATGCCTGTGTTGTACTTCTTTTCTAGCAGTTTTTAAAATTAATAAGGGTAAACCCACTATTAAATAAATCTATCAATAGTAGGTCTATCAAGAACTGCCACAGCAAAAATAAAGTTAACTACCAATATGAAACAGTTGTTTATAACTATCAAGAGCCAAAATGCTACGCTGTGTCGATAATATGTATCAAGCGTCAGACAGAAGTCGCTAGTCAAAGGGCGCTAGGCTTTTCTCAGCGTACGAGAGCGTTTCATTGCGCCCGACGATGATATGGTCAACCAATGATAAATCTATTAAGTCGCAGGCTTTTTTTAGCTCATAAGTGAGTAGGTTATCGGCTGTTGAGGGGGTAGCGTCAGTATGTGGATGATTATGAGCAACGATAAGCTGACTGGCAGCGTGGCTCAACGCATGGCGTAACACATGTTTGATGCAAACCGAACAAGAGGAAATCCCGCCTGTAAACAGTATCTCAAAATTGATGAGGTTTAATGCATTATCCAAACACAGCACGGCGAAAACTTCACGAGACTCACCGCGCAGTTGGGTGCTGATATAGTCTTTGACCATTTGCGAGCGCCCAAGGGCGTGACCTGTCTTAAGCTGACTGTCCAAATAGCGCGTACCCATCTCAAGCGATGCCAGTATCTGGGCGTATTTTGCAGGACCAATACCGTGACAAGCAAGTACCGTCTCTTGCGGCGCGGCCAACAGCTCAGCTAAGCTGCCAAACTGCTCTATCAAGTGACGGGCAAGCTCAATGGCCGATTGCGACTGGGTGCCTGTGCGCAAAAATATCGCTAATATCTCGGCATCAGATAAATGAGCCGCACCAAATTTCAGCAGTTTTTCACGCGGTCTATCATCTTCATGCCAGTCTTTAATTGCCATTGTCACTCCTTCATAATGGGGATAAGTGTCAGATAACTGAGATAAATCTACAAAACTTCCCCTAACTTATCGCATAATTGTTACTATAAGCGCAATTTTTATCTTTCATTTTTTTATCGATGCCATGCTTATGTCAAATATTGTGCTTGCTATCACTGGCGGTATCGCCGCCTATAAATCTGCTATTTTTGCCCGTCTTTTAGTCAAGGCGGGCTTTGATGTGCGCGTCATTATGACCACAGGCGCGCAAGCCTTTATCACGCCGCTGACCTTGCAGGCTTTGACGGGTAATGAGGTGCATATTTCATTACTTGATGAGCAAGCAGAAGCGGGTATGGGTCATATTGAGCTTGCTAAATGGGCAGACTTGATTGTCATTGCGCCTGCTTCTGCCAATACCTTAGCGCGGCTGGCGATGGGTATGGCAGATGATTTATTGACTACGGTCTGCTTGGCAACGACTGCGCCGGTTATCATTGCGCCAGCGATGAATCAGCAAATGTGGGCGCACCCAGCGGTGAATCTCAATGTGCAAACTCTGCGCGATATGAATTATCAAATTATTGCACCTGCCAGCGGCGAGCAGGCATGTGGTGACGTCGGAGCAGGGCGCTTGCCTGAGCCTGAAGATTTATTAGCGGAAGTGCAATTATTTATGGCCATGCAAACCACGCCACAGTTATTGGCAGGTAAACGCGTGGTAATTACCGCAGGGCCGACCGTAGAAGGTATCGATCCGGTGCGCTATTTGTCCAATCACTCTACTGGCAAAATGGGTTTTGCTTTAGCCCGTGCTTGCGTGGCCGCTGGCGCCGACGTGATTTTGATTGCTGGTGGCAAAGTTGCCTTGCCAACACCGCTTAATGTCACGCGCATCGATGTGTTATCAGCGCAAGATATGTTGAAAGCCGCACAGCAATGCGTTGATGGCACGCATAGTGCGCTACAGTATTTGCCTGAAGACGCTGATGAGCATCCTCATGAACATAGCCATGACCATTCTCATCATCACGATGACTGTAATTGCGGTGAAGAGCATCAACATGAACATGCTGAAAATGAGAGTGCGGGTATAAAGGTTGCTGATATTTTTATCGCCACTGCCGCCGTCGCCGATTATCGTACCCTCGAGGCCGCACCGCAAAAAATCAAAAAAACCCAAGATGCTATGACGCTAAACTTGGTTAAAAACCCTGATATTTTAGCGACGATTTCACTTGCCCATCCTGAGCTGTTTGTCGTGGGTTTTGCAGCAGAAACGCAAGATGTCGAGCGCTATGCGCGTGGCAAGCTGCTATCTAAAGACTTAGATTTGATCGCTTGTAATGACGTTTCGCGCGCCGATATTGGTTTTGCCAGTGACGATAATGCCATGCAAGTGTTTTTCTCCGAGCGTTATGAGCACGATAATGTGATTCTTGAAAAGGCAAGTAAAGATGAGATTGCTGAGCAGTTGGCAACCATTATTGGTGAGACGATTTGGCAACGTCATCAAGCATAATTAATCATAAGAAACGGTCTAGTAATGCTGATTGCGCTGTTGTCAATGTCAGTCGCCGATATCTATCATCACTATCGTTATTAGGTTATAAGTTTCTATGACTCATATGACGAATATGATGGATAGCGATAGTACCCAGACGTTATTGCTACTGGCAATTTTTGCCTTAGCGTCATTGCTGCACGGTATTAGTGGACTGGGTGTGACGTTAGTAACTACCACCGCGCTTGCCAGTATTTATCCGTTACCCCATGCGATTGTCTTGGTAATTTTTCCGTCGTTATTGCTCAATGCCATGACTTGGCTGGCAGGTGGCGGGCGCAGTATTTGGCAAAACTTCATCCATTACGGTAGGCGCTATTGGTTATTGGCATTGACCAGTCTGCTCGGTAGTATGCTTGGTGCCAAGCTACTGCTGTGGGTCGATAGCGCATATATTCTATTGGTATTAGCTGCGGTGATTGGCTTTTATGTCAGCAGTAACTTGCTCGGTAAGCAAATCCGTCTGCCCAATACCAAGCCTGTGTTGATTATCGTCGGGTTTAGCGCTGGTATTATTGGCGGTGCGACCAATGCCATGTCCACCATACTCATGATGTATTTATTGTCCGCCAGTAACGATAAAAACACCATCGCCAAAGTCGGCAACATGTGCTATTTCTTGGGTAAAATTGCCCAAATCATTGTTCTGCGTGAACCTATCATGGCGCTAAGTGCTAATGAGTGGCAGCTGATTGCGTTACTGAGTATATTATCTATCGCTGCGTTGTTGGTTGGGATTCGCTTGCGTCGCTATTTACCGCAAGCCCGCTTTCGTCAGCTTATCTTATTGATTCTTACTGTTCTCGGTATTCGAGTTGGTTGGCAAGGCATAACAGCGTTGCTATAAACTTAACGCTTAAACAAATTTAACAAGATGGTGGCGACGACACTGATGATTATCATAGTGACCACTGGAAAGTAAACTCGCGTATTGCCTGAGGTGTGTTTGATATTGCCTATCCATGAAAAGGCATTTGGAAACAGCAGCCAAATAACGCCGATAATAACCAGCAAGACTCCTACACCAATCAATATTTTTGCCATTTATAACCTCACTACCTTTACTACTTTTGTCGCGTTACTTTTCTTATCTTTCCTTGCGCTGAACGCTACCCACTACTCAATCAATTCTGCAAAAAACAGCTGCTGCGCCAAACGAAACGTATTACAGTGCGCCTCAACCACGTCTTCAATATCTTCTGAATAGCCGCCGCCCATGACGATAGCAACGGGAATATTGGCCGCTTTAGCTTGTTGTAGGACAAATGCATCACGTGCCTTACAACCCTCTAGCGTCAGGCTAAGTTTGCCCAATTTATCGGTTGCCAATACATCGACCGCAGATTGATAGAACATCATATCCGGTGCAAACTCATGGATTAAGCGTGGCAGCGTATCCTCTAATATCTGTAAATACTCTGTATCAGCCGTATCATTATCCAGCTCAATATCTAAGTCTGATACTTGTTTGCGAAAAGGGTAGTTTTTTGCGCCATGCATGCTAAAAACAAAAACGCGCGGCTCATCCGCCATGATACTGGCGTTGCCATTACCTTGATGCACGTCCAAATCCACGATTAAAATTCGTTGTGCCTGTCCACGATTTAATAATAAATTGCTGGCGATACAAACATCATTAAAAACGCAAAATCCTTCGCCATGATCGGCAAAGGCATGATGAGTGCCGCCCGCAACATTCATTGCCACGCCATATTGCTGCGCATATAACGCACATTCATAGGTGGCATGGGCAATATAACGACCACGCTCTACCAACTCTGGCGTCATCTCAAAACCAATGGCGCGCGCTTCTTTACGTGGTAAGGTTTGGGTTTTAAGCTGCTGCCAATAATCCGCAGTATGCGTGGTTAAAATTTCCTCTTCGCTTAGACGTTTTGGGGCAAAGAAATTATCGCTAGTGATGGTTCCTTCGGCCAGTAAGCGCTCAGGAATCATGGTATATTTTTGCATGGGGAAGCGGTGTTTTTCGGGTACGGAATAACGAAAAATGTCCGAGTAAGCAATTTTTAGCATAGTATTAACGTATGTCTTTTAAAAAGTAATTTAAGAACAGAAGGTAAAAGAATAGAGAGATTTAAGCGTTTTGAATGTAGGGGGTTGGTGAGTAATTGTAAGAGCGACAAATATATAGCTTGCGCAGTGGATTACTGAACAAATTGCGTGGGTAAGAAAAAGGTGCGCGCATCCTCTTGTCGATATAGCGCCATCAATAGCTCTTGCAACTCTGTAGCAGGATTTTGATTGTTGACCAATTCACTAAATATCTCATAAGTCACCGTGGTCATCGCGATGACGCTTTGTAATAAGTGCTCAATGGTACTTTCATCCATACCGACCGCTTCGACATCGATGGCGTTTTTGTAGCGTATTTCGCCATCATTGATATCCATTTCGAGGTTGCCAATCAGCATGTCGTAATTGATTTGGGTAATCAGTAACATCGCAGCACTTTGATGGCTTTCGGGTATTAAGAACGGCAAGATACCATAGACGGCCAATAGGTTGTTATGTTCTTGCACGCGAAACAGATAGCCGCAATCAAGCTTTTTATTACGCATTCTAAAAGACAAATAGTGTGATTGCTGGCTGTCATTATTGTCGCTGTCACTGCTTTTGGGTCGATAATGGTTATAATGCCATTGTTGCTCGTCAAAATACTGCTTAAGATAATTGACAATGGGAGTGTCATTGAGCGCATTTTGCTGCGTCATGCTGTCGATGTCATTATCAAAATCAAAATAAGCGTCAGTATCAGTATCAGTATCAGTGCTGCTATCTAAGCGACTATCAAGATTGCTACTAAGGCTGCTATAAATAACCTCATCGAAGTGATTATCAACGTGGTTATCAACGCTGTGGTTTGCGCTACGGTTCACATTATGGTTTAAGTCAGGGCTAGAGCCGCTAATATCCGTATCATCGTTTTTATTACCTTTAGCGTCTTTAAGACAGCTTTCTATACCATTATCTTTATTACTATCACCTTCATTTTCTAAAAGATAAGCGTTGTTTTTATCCTGTTTTGTCAGACTTGAATCTGAACTCAAGTCCAAGTCGTTATCAATCTTCGTGTCGTGAATAGTAGCCTGTTCAGTTGCCATACTAAGCAACTGCTTGATTCTTTGCCATAAGCTGAGTTTAGAAGATTGGCTCATAGATAATAGCTGACTAATAAAAGGTGAATAATAAAAGTTTAAAGAAAACCGTACGCTACAACATCAGATTAATTGCTGCCAAATACCAGTCCTGCTTTGATACTCGGCTGGGCGTAAAACGCTTGCAGCATCTCTGTTATATGCGCCGTAAACCATGAGCTTTCAAGAGCGTCCGTGATGACAGGGAGCAGGGCAGTACTCAATTGCGTTATTGCCTGCTCATCGACGTGTAAACTTGCCGCAATAGTGGCGATACTATCATCCTGATGGTTGGTATACCAAGTATCGACGCTTGCTGCCACAAGGCTGTGCAAGTAAGGCGATAGGCGCAGCCGGTTATAGCTTTGTTGGATGCTGTTTTCAATATGGGCGATACTGCTATCGTTAGGCTCATCGCGTAGATAAGTTTGGATTTCGCTGATTGGTTTTTCTTTGATGCGCCCCCAACCGGAGACCAATAAGCGCGCAACCTCTTCGTTGGATAAATGCGCTTGAGCGTTGGCTTCTGCTCGGCGTGTTAAGTCTTTAATATTGCGATGCAGGTAGGACTGCAATTTTTCATCAAGATTGCGATTGGTCGCTTTTTCAAACGAGCTGCGCCCAAGTTTCATCAGTTTACCAGCAGGGCCCGCTTTATCTAGCGTGGTTTCCATAAAGTCGTTGATAGCGTGATACAGCGTTTGCGTCAATAAATCAGCAAAGGTTTCATTGCCAACCAACGTATGTACCAAGATATTACGCTGCTCTTCATGACTGCCGACATAGCTGGCTAAAATCTCAACTTGGCTGTCATCAACCAATTCTGATAAAGGTACATTATCATTAACAGGATGATAAATAATAGTATGCAAAATATCACGAATATCGCGTCGTACTACCTCGCTTAGCGGCTGCTTAAGAAACCAACCATTAATAAGGTGTTGTAAATCATCGCTGCTGATATATTTGCTTAATGGCTGCTCGCCAAACCACTGCCAAGCCTGTGTTGTTAATGGCTGGGCTTGCGCATGCAGCCATTGCTGCATAAAGGCAACTTGCGCCTCGATTAAGCTGTCGAGCGTTAGGTTGGTGCTCGTAGCACTTTGAGTGTCTAAATTTTGGCTATCTTTTGAAGTCTGCGTAGGTTTTGAGGTCATAGTAATCGACAATTTGTTATACTGTGGGGTTAAAGTAAGCATAAGGTATTATGCCACGAACGTCAGCGGTGTTTGTGATGAATATTGCCTGCTGCTTAATAAATAAATGAGAGGTGTGGATGACGGCTCTGAATACAGCTTTACTTGCGCTTGATAAGCTAACGGTTCAGCGCGGTGAGATCCCTTTATGTGAAGGCGTGACGCTCAATCTTGCTACGGGCAGCATTTGTCATTTAGTCGGTGCTAATGGTACTGGCAAAACGACGCTACTGATGCAATTGGCTGGATTATTGCCCGTGCTGAGCGGTGAAGTTATTTATCAAGGAGCAATAAGTTTGCCCGAGCACCCTTTATACGTGTCGCACCAGTTGGGTATTCATCCAAACTTGACGGTCGCCCAAAACCTCACTTTTTTGCTTAATTTATATGGCATTAGCCCAAGTACAGCTGATATCGATGACGCCCTTACGTGGGTAGGGTTACAAGGGTTTGAGACCATCAGCTCAAGCCATTTGTCTGCGGGGCAAACACGGCGCATTACCCTTGCACGGCTTTACTTATTAACACCTGAGGTCACGCCTTTATGGCTACTCGATGAGCCATTTACCGCGCTTGACGTCGATATGGTAGCACGCATGGAAGATAGGTTGCGCGAATTTGCTACGGCTGGCGGTGCGATACTAATGACTAGTCACCAAGCCGTCGGCGTTGCCAATCAAGTGCTCGATTTGTCCGATTATATGGTGTAAATGCTATCAATATAACTGCCATAAACATCAATCTAACTGCGACAAACGTCAATATAAGTGCGACAAGCATGAGTGGAAGAGCCAATAAATGATAGACACAGACAGTGCAGTAAAAACCGTGAATACAAGCTCGAATGCTAACACTTCAAATGCTAATACAGCTGCTGCACGCGGTATCAGTTTTATGCAGCTTTGGCGCCGCGAATGGCAGGTGAAGCAGCAAGGCGCGGTGCAGTGGTTATATCCTCTGGTATTGTTTTTAGTGATTATCACCTTGTTTCCGTTAGCGGTTGGCAGCGAACCTGCTTTACTGCTGCGCCTTGGGGTGTCCGCAGTTTGGATTGCCGCTCTATTGTCATTGGTAATGGGTGTCGATGGTTTATTTAAGCCTGCCTTTGATAATGGTACGCTGGCACAATTGGTCGTCGCCAAAGCGTCGCTGCCGTTATGGGTGCTGATTCGCTTGGTCATCCATTGGATTTTTAGTAGCGGTATCGTGGCAGCATTAAGTTTGCTTGCTGTGCCTTTATTTCAGTTGAGCTGGTTTGAGGCGTGGATATTGATGGCATCTATTATCACTGGCAGTCCGATGCTGCTTATGTTGTCAGCAGTCGCCAGTAGTTTGACGTTATCACTAAAAAACGGCGCGGTGCTGGTACCTTTGATTGCCTTACCGATGCAACTACCGGTATTGATTTTTGCGACTGGTGCGGTTGATTTATTTGCCACAGGTCTCAACGGCTTGCCGATTTTAGCGTTATTATTAGCAGGTAGCATTATTTCGGTACTGGTGATGCCATGGGTGATTGCCCTGACCTTAAAAATGGCATGGTTAAATTAACAATCAATGCTGGCATGTTATATTCAGGTCAATATTAAAAAGAGGCAGCGGGGCTGGGATAAATTTTTCGTCGCCTCTGTCGGCGTAGGCACAGCAAGCAAGAAAAATTTGCACCAGTCACGCGGCATAGTATTGCCTATCCATTTCATTTAGTATCGACTATATACCTTTTCTGATGAAAGCCCTTTATCTTAACAGCATGATGAAAACTGGCAACTTTGCTATAATAGGCTATTCAATAAATAATCACGTGTAGATTCTATCCAGCGTTTAACGTCAGCAAGTTAGCGGGTAGGCGTATGAATCATGCGTTTTACTCGATAATCACCAGCTGCGCAATAGGTTTATTCCCATGCCCAACCTGAATAATGTCTCATCTCCTAGCCTGTGGCAACGCATTTGGCAGGTCTTTTTGACCACTGTGGGTACCAAGCAGTTTTTTCGTATCTTTGCGCCTTGGGTTAAGTGGCTCGCGATATTAGCCGGTCTCTGTCTGCTCATCGGTAGCGTTTGGGGCTTGGCATTTGCGCCGCCGGATTATCTGCAAGGTAATAGCTATCGCATTATTTTTATCCATGTACCCGCTGCTAGTCTCGCTATCTCTATTTATTTTGCCTTAGCGGTACTGGGTGTTATTTATCTGGTATGGAAAATTAAGACCGCAAGCCTTGTAGCTCAGGCACTGGCTCCGATGGGGTTTTTGCTTTGTGTGATTAGTTTATTGACCGGTTCTATTTGGGCAAAACCGACGTGGGGGACGTATTGGGTTTGGGATGCACGCTTGACATCTATGCTCATTTTGGCGTTTTTATATGCGGGCGTCATGGCGTTGTTTGCCGCCTTTGAACATACCGCCAATCGCGGTAAAGCGGCCGCTATTTTGTCTATCGTTGGCGCGGTAAACTTGCCTATTATTAAGTACTCGGTGCAGTGGTGGAATACTTTGCACCAAGGTTCAACCTTTACCCTGACGGCGGCACCAAAAATGTCGGCAGATATGTGGCTGCCTTTACTACTGATGATTATTGGTAGTTATTTACTGGTCGCCTCATTGGCCATTTATCGGACCAATACCCTGATTTTATATCGCGACCAAGGCAAAGCATGGGTCAAAGAATACGTTCGTAGCCAAAATAAATAATCCTAAAATACAACCATAAACCAAGCAAATAACGGCTAGGGAAATAAAATGCAGCCTTACTTTTATAGCGTCTCTGAGTTTATTGCCATGGGTGAGCATGGTGTGTTTGTCTGGTCATGCTGGGCAATTACGGTCGGCGTGATACTGATTTTTATTATTTATAGTCGCCGTCAACGCCAAGCGCTTATCAAGCAGCTATCCATTCAGCAAGCGCGTCAAGCACAGCGCGCTGCCAAGACCCCTAATCCTAAAACCAAACAACCATCCTAAACAATTCTCCTTAAAAAATTCTTTTTAATATCAAATTTTTAGCCTATCAAATAATAATGCCTTACTGGTAAATATATGACCGCATCGGTTGCTAGGGGGCTTATTGATTTGGGCAAAAAATGCTACCATATAGGTATTAGAAAAGTACGGTTGGACGGGCGTATTATTAAGTCAGTCCAATAAGCATTTCTTTAATATTTTTTGTTTTGCAAATGCGTAGTTTGTAAAACAGCGACTCATCAATGAGGTAGTGGTATGAACGCAGTTCGTCGCAAAAAACTGATGTGGGTTATGTTTACGCTTGCAGGGGCGGCGATTGCCGTGGTATTGGTGATTTACGCCATTGGGCAACAGACCGATTACTACTTTGACGCCACCGCCATTGCGCAAGGTGAAGCGCCGCAGGATAAGCGTATCCGCGCTGGTGGTATGGTTGTTGCCGGTAGTGTCCAACGTGCGCCAGATGACCCGTTAAGCGTGGAGTTTGCGATCACCGACTTTGAATCAACCGTGCCGGTGACTTATCAAGGTATATTGCCAGATTTGTTCGCTGAAAACTCAGGCGTGGTGGCAACGGGTAAAATGCAAGGCGACACCTTTGTTGCAGCCGAAGTATTGGCTAAGCATGATGAAAACTATATGCCGCCAGAAGTTGCTAAATCGATGAAAGAAAACAATCGCAATGGCGCAGTGCCTTCTTCTGAGCAATATAATCCTGCAGAAAAAATCCATAAGACCGATACTTTGCAGCAGTAATGGTTATTATAAAAAGTATTCAATATAAGAAAGCCAGTGACCTTTATCACTGGCTTTTTTGTGCTTACTCTCATTTTTACTTTACTATGGCTTACTAATCATCCCATTCTGGTGAA
The DNA here is from genome assembly GCF_007280595.1 of Psychrobacter sp. YGAH215. NCBI lineage: Bacteria > Pseudomonadati > Pseudomonadota > Gammaproteobacteria > Moraxellales > Moraxellaceae > Psychrobacter > Psychrobacter sp. YGAH215. The sequence continues at coordinate 47,524 of NZ_VKLR01000023.1, forward strand.
TAATCTGGATGCTTGATTTTACGGCCATCGCTACGCGCTAAGCTACCAATTTTCTCGAGTTCATCCGCACTGAGCGTCACCTTGACAGTATCTAAGTTGCCTTGTAAGTGTTCAGGATTGGACGTTTTTGGAATCGCAATACGCTGCTTATCAGATAAAATCCACGCTAGTGAAACTTGCGCTGGCGTAATCCCGTGCTTATCAGCAATGTCTTTAATGATTTCATTATCAAACACATCACCACGAGCAAGCGGCGAGTAAGCTTCTAATAAAATATGGTGATTGTTTAAAAAAGTCTGCAGGGTGTTTTGCTTAATAAAGGGATGAAACTCAACCTGATTAACCGCAATCGGCACATCAGCATATTTTTTAGCCTCGATAATATTGGCGATATTAAAGTTAGATACCCCAATATTACGAGTCAGCCCTTGTTTTTGTAGCTCGCAAAGCGTTGGCATCGTTTCAGACAAAGGCACCCGATCATCAGGCCAATGCAGCAGCAGTAAATCAACATAATCAGTATCTAAGTTTTCTAGCGAGCGCTTGGCCGCAGCGATAAGTTTTTCTGGTTCAAACTTCATGTCATCAGGAAATATTTTCGTCGTTAAAAAGAACTTATCACGCGCGACGCCTGATTGCTTAATGCCTTTTCCCACCTCGACTTCATTATCATAAGCTTGGGCAGTATCAATATGCTCATAGCCCATTTGTAGCCCCTGGCTGACCACATCGATACAGTCTTGTCCCGTTGATTGCCATGTACCCAGTCCGAGTACCGGAATGTTCGCTTGTCCAGCGGTGCGAATATTATAAGTTTTAGCACGCATATTATTATCCTTGTTTTTTTGTGATTTATTAGGGCGTGTTGAACATTCATAATTTGAGCCAGATATAAGCACAAGCAAGAGCGACTGTATTTTCATAACTCTGC